>NZ_JACSWC010000434.1 GCF_016888165.1 Halomicronema sp. CCY15110
CTGACCCAGGCACCCAGCTACCCAGCCACCCAAGCACTGCCATTACCGGGATGTTATTTTCCCGCCGATCCCTAAGCACATCATTCTCACAGCGAGCCCCTCTATGGCACCGCCGCCGCCCATAATTACGCCCGCGCGATCGGTGCAACATTGCGCATCAGGTTTATCGCAACCACAAAGCCGACTTTGATCACCGATCGCAGGGCACGACTGCGGGACTCTGGAACTTCTATCTGAAGACAGCGGCGATCGCACCGACGATATGGCAGATTACCTTTCTTACTGAGACTTACCCAGGTTTAGGCGTCCCGTTGATGTCAATGATGAAGCAACCAGATTCCCAAGAATTGGCATCTCCCAGTTTGAGTCAGGCGCGGGAGCGTGCCGGCAGAAATTTAATCGATGTTGATGGGAGTGGGGCCAGTATCGCTAGCCGGTGCACCTTCGCGGGTTTGGCGGTAGTCAGCGTAGAGGCGATCGCGCCAGTCAAAGAAGGGCTGGAAGCTAATGTCATCGGCGAGGCCCGGCACGCCCTTGTCGCAAATGCCCTCTGGCAAATCGACATACCGGGCCGCAGGAAACTTGATGTACATGGTCAGTCCCGCCACGGCAAAGTCCGCCAGGGTGGGCTGATCACTCACGAGATAAGGCTGACTGGACAGCATCAGGCACAAGGCTTCCAGCCCCTGCTTCAGAATGCTCGTGGCTTCTTTGACGCTGTCGGGGCCAAAGCCGACGCCCATGCCCAAAATGCTCAACACATCACCAGGGACGGCACCGACGAGATTTTTGAGCAAATCTGGGGTGGCGGTGGGCAGTAACGCCGTGCGGAAATTGGGGTGCTGGTTGAAGGCCCCGATCATCGCTTTGCGACCCTGAATGCCCAGGGATTCGTCAGCCCAATCTTCGAGCGCTAGACAGAGCCCCTTTTGACGGGGATCGGTAGGAATCACTGGGCGATCAGGATACTTGTCGTCAAGGTAGAAAGCGATCGCAGTGGAGTCGGGAATCCAGTCACTGCCATCTTTGAGCACGGGCACTTTGCGTTGCCCTGACTGTTGGTAAAGCTCAATCTGTCCCACCCCAGGGGTCACTTCAACTGTTTTGTAGGGTAGCTGTTTGTAATCGAGGATTAACTTGACCTTTTCGCTATACGCTGACGCTTCAAATTGATAAAGCTCTAGCATGGAAATACCTTGACACAACCACGTTTACTGTACCGCGTTGGTTCCGGCGGTGGCACAGGCTTGGTTAGCGGTGGGTTGTGACTCGACGATTACTTGCTCAAACCCAGTATTTTGCAACAGCTGTGTGACCACCAACTCAGCGCGATCGCTGGCCTGCTGCAAAATTCCCTCTTCACAAGCGGCAAAAATCAATTTTTGGAGCGCTGCTTCCTGGGCTTGATCTTGCAATTCCGGCGCGCGGTCTGGCCCTAACCCTAAGAAGCCGCGATCGTAGGCGAAGACCTGAGACTCACCGACATCGATTTTTTTATCAATAATAGTCGGCGGCGGCAGCAGCACCCGCAAAATATTGCCGCTGGCGCGCACCTGGTCGGGCGCGATCGCGCTCAAGTCGACCCCGGCTCTGACCTCGCCCTTCGCGACATAAATCAGCGTTGTTTTACCAATTTCATAGTTGGCAAACGTTCGGGTACTGGAAGTGGGTACCACCGCCTCCATAGTGAATACGGCGGTGGTGAGTTCGCTGGCACTGCGAATTTGCTGCACCACCACCGTTTGCACATCCACCGTCTCCACGGGTTCAGCGGGGACAAAGGCTGAGCGAATGCCATTCACAAAGTCCTCTCCGGAGCGCCACAGTCCCACCCCGGCAATCATGCCCAGGATCAACATGCCGCCGGAAAGACTGCCGAGCAACCCATTAAACAGCCGCAAAATGAATGGAGCTCGCGCGGGACGAGGCGATCGTGCTGATGATTCATCAAAATGCTGCGTTGCCGGGTAATTATATGATGGCGGATCTAAACGAGGGGGTTTGAGAGCCATAGGTAGAGCAGGTCCTAACTGGCAACAACAGAGACTGACACTATTTTGCCCGGTACGCCTTTGAGGGTAGCAAGAAAGAGCGCCCTGCCGGAGCGAGGTCGGCCAATTTATCAAGCGCTCTTTAGTTCATTTGTATCACATTAGGTGGTGGCACCGATCACGATTTGGCATGCTTTAGGAAAATTGGCCGCGATCGCCCTCTGCGTCCGGCATCATTGAGGAGAGATGAGCGCATGGGCACCGTTTTGACTCAAATCGGAAAAGTCTATTTGGTGGGGGCTGGCCCTGGGGCTGTGGAATTGCTGACCGTCAAGGCTCACCAGTTGCTGACAACGGCGCAGGTATTAGTTCATGATGCCCTGGTCAATGAAGAACTGTTAACGCTGGTGCCCGCTGCCTGCGAAGTTCACGCCGTGGGTAAGCGGGGCGGGCAAGCCAGTTGGGCGCAAGCGGAGATTGACCAGCTCTTAGTGCAACTGTGTCAGCAAAGTAAACACGTTGTCCGGCTCAAAAGCGGTGATCCTTTCATCTTTGGCCGCACCACCGCTGAGATTCAAGCACTCAAAGCGGCGGGCTGCCCGTTTGAAGTCGTCCCCGGCTTGTCGTCGGCTACAGTAGCGCCGCTGCTGGCCGGTATTCCCCTCACGGATCCGGTGTTGAGCAGTCAGTTCACGGTGCTTACCGCCCACGATCTGGAACAGCAAAACTGGGATGCGTTGGCCAAGCTGTCGGTGTTGGTCATGCTCATGGGGGGGCGCAACTTGGGCGAGATTTGCGATCGCCTGCTGCGTCACGACAAACGCCCAGACACCCCAGTTGCCATTATTCGCTGGGCCAGCCAACCACAGCAGCAAATTTGGGAAGGGACGCTGCTCAACATTACCCAGCAAACGAAGGGACAAAAACTCTCGCCTTGCATCATTGTCATCGGCGAAGTGGTGGGCTTGCGCCCGTATTTGCAGCCCTGAGGACAAGCCCGCAACTAGGGACAAAAGGCAAACGCAGCGTGGAAAAGCTACGCGATTTTCGGACACCAAATCTATCAATCGTCAGGATTATGGCGACACCTGGGTGAACGACCCGGCGATACCTTGCCAAAGTGTCGAGCCCCCTGCAATCAGCGATGCTGCCCATAAAATTTGCCGGATCGCCGTGAGCGGCGGCGGCTGCTGAGGGAGGTAACGCGATCGCGGATCATCCGAGGGGAGATTTCCACTAAAATCAGAATAATTTCCTTGACACCAAGTTTTACCACCTCAAGCCCTAAACCAGCATCTGGGGCGCTATCTGATGGCTGCTAGTCCGCTGACCTTTCCCCCTTATCGATAAATAAATTCCGATGGCCCAACTTTCAGAAACGCACGTATACCCCGTTCTATGGCACGAAGACCATGTGTTGCTGATTGATCAAAGAAAGTTGCCCAAAGAGTATTCGGTCGTTTCGATTAGCCGCTGTGAAGATATTTTGACGGCGATCGCCTCCCGCATTGTGCGCGGTGGACCAGCGTTGGGCATGGCTGCCGCCTATGGCCTCTATCTCGGCGCTACCACGATCCAAACCAACGACCGTACTGCCTTTTTAGAACGGCTAGAGGCGATCGCGGAACAGCTCAAGAGTGCTCGGCCCGATAAGGCAAATCTCTTGTGGTCAGTGGATTATTTGGTCAAGCAAGTGCGGCAGAGCAGCGCCAGCGTCGATGACCTCAAAGCCGACCTGCTCAAAAATGCGCAAAAGATTCAGCAACAGGATTGGGAAATTTGTGTCGCGATCGGCAAGCACGGCCTGGCGGCACTACCCCAAACTCCCGCCAAACTGACTCTTTACACACACTGCAATCACGGGGCTTTGGCGACCTCGGGGTTTGGCACTTCGCTGGGCATCGTCCGCACCGCCTGGCAGGAGTCGCGGCTAGCAAAAGTGATTGCCGGTGAAACTCGCCCTTGGCTACAAGGCTCCCGCCTCACCGCTTGGGAATGTGTGCAAGAACAGATTCCGGTCACCATTGTCACGGATAGTATGGCCGCTCACTGCATGAAGCGGGGGATGGTGGATGCGGTGGTGGTTGGGGCCGATCGCATCGCCGCCAATGGGGATACAGTCAATAAAATTGGCACCTATGCCCTCGCGATCGCCGCCCAGGCCCACAACCTTCCTTTTTTGGTGGCCGCTCCGTTATCAACCGTAGATTTTGGCTTGGCCACCGGTGACGGTCTCGACATTGCTCAGGGGAAAGGCACAGACGTTTGTCACTTAGGCGACACTGTCACCTGCCCCGCCGATGTGGACACCTACAATCCCTTAGCAGACGTCACCCCGGCTGACCTGATTACGGCGATCGTCACCGAACATGGCGCGATCGCTCCCGCTGAACTCGCCACCTTTGCCCAGCGTCAAGCCTGAAAGTTGGTGGGTAACAGCTCGTCTGACCACAGCTCTTTTTGCTGAAGCCAGTCGCGGCTAAATAGACGCGACTGATAGCGCGCGCCGCTATCACACAGCACGGTCACAATCGTGTGCCCCGGCCCCATTTGTTTCGCCAGTTTCACAGCGGCACCCACGTTGATACCCACTGAGCCCCCCATAAAGAGACCGTCTTGGTAGAGCAGTTGGTAGACCGTTTTCAAAGCTTCTGGGTCAGTCACTTGAATCGCATCATCCGCCGGAGCGCCCTGCATGTTGGCGGTTACCCGGCCATTGCCAATGCCCTCGGTAATGGAGTTGCCCGATGAGCTGACCTCCCCCGTTTTGACATAGCTGTACAGCCCACTGCCCATGGGGTCAGCCACCACGCACTGAATGTTGGGATTCTGATCTTTGAAGAACATTGCCGCACCCGCGTAGGTGCCGCCCGTGCCTGTGGCCGCGACCCAAGCATCCACTTTGCCATCCGTTTGCGCCCAAATCTCCGGCCCGGTCGTTTCGTAATGGGCGCGGCGATTAGCTAAATTATCAAACTGGTTGGCCCACACCGCATTCGGGGTTTCTTCTGCGATGCGCGCCGATACTTTCACATAATTATTGGGATTTTTGTACGGCACAGCGGGCACTGGGCGCACCTCGGCCCCCAAGGTGCGCAGCATGTCCATCTTTTCCTGGGATTGAGTGTCGGGAATCACGATGAGACATTTGTACCCCTTGGCATTGCAGATATGAGCCAGCCCGATGCCCGTATTGCCTGCAGTGCCTTCCACGACAGTGCCACCGGGATGCAGCACGCCCCGCTCTTCGGCGTCTTTGATGATGTACAACGCCGCCCGGTCCTTCACTGACCCACCGGGATTCAGAAACTCCGCCTTACCGAGAATTTCGCAGCCCGTTGCTTCGCTAAAACTGTTCAGTCGAATCAGGGGAGTGTTGCCTACGGTGCCGACAAAGCCTTGTTTGATATCCATCCTGGGCGCTAACTAAAGAAGCGTAAGTCACTACATCTGCCTATCCTAAAGGGAAATGGCAACGGCAACCGGGATTGGGCGTGAATTCTTGCGGGGGCGGCTGGCTGGGGTGTTAAAAGTGACATGGAGCCAGGGTCTGAAGGGGCGGCGTGGGTAAGGAGTGGTGCGCAGGCCTAGTGGAAACTAGAGCTGAGGATTGATTATGCTGAAGCCTGTAGCTGCTCGTTTTAGGAAAGGCATATGGTCGCTGCGCAACGATGGTTAGTTCTGGTCTTGATGGGGGTTTTGAGTCTGGTCTGGATGCCGCCGGCAGCCCTGGCCCAAGCTAGTACCTATGCACCGCCGCTATCGTTCAGCAATGCCGAACTGCGGGGGCGCGACTTTCGCGGTGAAAACTTGCAGGCGGCAGAATTTTCCAACGCCAATCTATCAGAGGCTGACTTCACTGGGGCCGATGCCCGAGGCGCGATTTTTAGTGCATCAGTGGCGCGGGAAACGAACTTTCATGGGGTCGATTTCTCCACCGGGATGCTAGATTCCAGCAATTTCACCGGAGCCGACTTTTCCGACGCCTTGCTCATCGACACGATTATGCTGCGTTCGACCTTTGATGACGCCGATATCACTGGGGCGGATTTTTCCGGTGCGTTGTTAGATGGCCTCCAGTTCCGTAACCTGTGCGCGATCGCTAGTGGCACCAATCCTCAGACCGGAGTAGCGACCCGCGATTCATTAGGCTGTCGTTGAGCGCTTAAGCCGGGACTGATCGAGGGGTGAGGGGCAGTTCCAGGCGATCGCCCACCGCTGGTTCCAAGATTTGAATCGCCTTGTCCTGAGCGGCGAACTGATCTCGTACCTTGGCTGGCCCCCCAGAGGCCGACAGAAAAGATACCAGCAGCCCTTCGTAGGTAGTTTCCTGGGCGTCGGTGGTGGGTAACATGACCTGCGGCTGGAGCCAGTCGGCCAGTTCATTGGCACTTTTGACGCCGCGAATTACCGGGCCAACGAGTGGCAGCGACAAGGTCAGCATGGGGGTCAGCACCACATCCACAGGCGCTTCTTGCTTCAGCGATTCGGGATGATAGCCATGGGGTTCATAAAACAGCTTCAACCCGCTGGCTTGTTCGGTGACGAGATAGCCGTTTTCTAGTAACGTCGGGCCAATGGGTGAGCCGGGAATGGCTTTGACAGTCACGCCACCGCGAGTCGTCGATTCGCCATGGTCGAGGGCCGTCACATCGGTGAAGCCGAATTCGCGTACAACCTTGGCCGCATTGGGAGAGCCCACCACGGGAATCGATTTATCCAGGGCTTGCAAAGTTTCTGGATGGGCATGATCCGGCAACCCCTGGGTCAGCAAGATAAAGTCAATATCGTTGGGTAGGGGAACGGTTTGCGTTTTCTCACCTTTAAATAGCCAGTCGGCATTGCCAAAGGTCAAAGCGCCGACGAGCCAAGGGTCAACTAAAATCTTTTGGTCAGCAATTTCCCACAGCCAACTGTTGTTATCAAGCCAGGTCGTAAACATGACAAGCCCAGTTTTACATCTCTTTACAGTCTAAAGGGTTGTCAGCTTTCTGGGCGCGATCGCTGATGCGCACTGGGTCGGTCGTCGAATGTTTGATGTCTTTTGATTCGATTTTTGCCTAATTATCAACTATGCCTGAGCCGTCGAAATCCCTCCTAAAGCTGGCCGCAAAACTGTTTGCAGTAGAGGGCGATCGCACCGCGTTTATCCAGGCATTAACTGCCCCCCAACCGCTAGCGCCATCGATTTTATGGACCCGCCCCAAACCCGCTGACCTTGACTGGCCGACGTTGCCGCCCTTGTCCTGGCAACCTTCCCAAGTGGAGCGGCTAGAAGGCGATCGCCGGCCGGGGCAGCACCCGCTCCATGGCCAGGGCTATTACTACTGTCTGGATTTTTCATCGGTGTTTGCCGCATCGCTGTTGCAAGCGATCGCGGACCCGATTGAGGTGGCGATCGACCTGTGTGCGGCTCCTGGTGGCAAGAGTCTCTGTACTTGGGTGATGCGGCAACCGCAGCGGTTGTTATGCAACGAGGTGGTGCGTAAGCGGGTGAAAATTCTGATTGCCAATCTCAAACGCTGCGGGGCGATGGATGCGATCGTGCTCAACCAAGATCCAGCCGTTTTGGCAGAGCAGTTACCCTACTCCGCTCAACTCGTGTTGGTGGATGCGCCCTGTTCGGGGCAGTCGTTGCTAGCGAAAGGTGTGGATGTTCCGGGCTGCTTTCATAAAGTCACGCTAAACCGCAACGCCAATCGACAAAAGCGGATTTTGGCGAATGCGGCTCAGCTAGTGCAGGCCCAAGGCTATCTGCTGTACTCGACTTGTACCTATGCACCGCAGGAAAATGAACAGGTCTGCCAGTGGTTTCTCAAACGATTTCCGGAATTTCAAGGCGTATCAGTCCAGGCCATGGATGAATTTCAGTCTCATCTCACCGCGTTGCCCTGCTATCGTCTTTGGCCCCAATCTGGCTTGGGGGCGGGGGCGTTTGCCATGCTGTTCCACCGCCATAAAGGAAGCCGTCAATCGCTGAATGAAGACTTTTTGGCGCAGTGGCAGTTCAAACTGCATCCAAAAAATTCTACGACATCCAGCCACTGACGGCTTTTGGTAGCCATCACCGTTGACGTGTCTGTCAGGTCAACGGTGATGGTTATGATTCGGGACTACGCAACAGCCCGACTTATTCCTCAATGCGAGAGACTTGGGGCACGTCTTCGGCAGCGGTGGCTTCCAACGCTTGCATCTCAAAGCTCGCAGTCGGAGTGTTGAAGTCAACCCGCAGGGGGAAGGCCACTGGATTGCTGGAATCAACTGCGGGATTAATCTCGCTGACGGTGAACTGCTCTACCCCGCCATCGACTAGTAAATCGCCTAACTGGTCAGCGTAGTCTCTGAAGCTAAGGGTATCGCCAGGGCTAAAGTCGCCCAACACGATGCCATCAACCGACACCTCAAAGGTATCGTCTGCATCAATCCCCGTGGGGAATCCACTGACTCGGGTGAACACGGAATCATCCGCCTCACCCACGCCCGTCATGCCGGGGAAAATACGACTGCTAACCCCGACTGGCACATCGCGCGGCGTCATGGTGTATTCAAACCCGTCGGCGGCTGGGGGATCAACCCAGCGGCCAGAAGGCACATTGTTGAAGACGAACACACCGATCGCAATGAAACGAGTCGGCAGAACCGGACGAAACTGATTGCTGCCGTCATTGGGATTAACTACGACACCGTCATCGTCGTCATCGTCGTCATCGTCGTCGTCGTCATTGTCGTCATCATCGTCGCCAAAATCGTCGTCGTCATCATCGTCGTCATCGTCGCCAAAATCATCATCATCGTCGCCATCGGGGGTGCCGCCAATTAGGCCACCATCATCGTCGTCATCGAAATCGTCATCGAAATCGTCATCATCGTCACCGAAGTCATCGTCGTACTCGATGTCTTCAAAAGCTGGCAGGTTGATGATGGCGATGTTATTAAAAATGCTGATAGATTCGATGCGGGTGGTGCTGGTAAAAGCCCGACTCACAAGCACCGTATTGCTCACCTTGACAATGTCGTCATCGTCGAAGTTGTCACTGTCGAAATCGTCATCATCATCATCCATGTCAAAATCCCGATTGGGATTGCCACCCTGGGCAAATAAGCCAGGGGGCGCAAAGATGTTGCCATCCTCAAAGGAAAATTCGACAGAGTCGGCTTCATAGCTCACACCGGCCCGTTCAGCTTCGTATTCGCTGGCGGGAATGAAATTGTTGAGCACGATGCGATCGACGGCTTCGCCCGGATCTTCTTGATATTGCACGAGCGTCACTGGTGTGCGCCGTCGCACCACACCAACGCCTGACGCCTTACTGACAAAGCCAGTCTCTCGCAGAATGTAGTTTTCGGCCCGATATTCGGTGAACGGATCGCCCCCCGTCATCAGCATGTCAGGGCTGAGCACCTCAAACTGCAATTCGGTCGGCACGTTCACAAATTGCGCACCGGAGGGGCCGATCGCCCGGAAAGACAGGGTGCCCAACATTTCGCCCTGAGCCCCGACAAAATTGTTGGGGAGGTTGTCGGCGGTAGCCGGTGAGCCATCGCCCGCCGTGCTGATGGTGGGTAGGGTACTGAGGCGGAAAATTGCATCGGCAGGAATATTGCCCCGGCGCGTATCAATCGTCAAGGTGCCATCGTCGAGCTCACTGTTGTAGATGACAGCTCGAGTGTCAGTCGCATTGGGGTTTTGGCTATTTTCAATGGTGCCGTCAGTTGGCACGAAAACATCGACATCATTGAGGACTACCCCGCCCCCGGTAACTCTGAGTTGGGCCCAACTTGGGCTCGCGGCAAGGGCAAGGGCCAGGCTGCTGGCTAAGCCCACGAGAGGAACGGTGCGCGATCGAGAAAAACTCATATGCTGGACTCCTTTAACAGTGGCTCGAGTGTCAGGGACAAGAGGGCTAAATCAGGTGTAATTTTCAGCTAACTATACTCAGAGAAACCGATGGTCGGCAAACATTAAAATCATTAAGCTCACAAGACGTTGACTGGATGCCTGGGGTTCCCGAGGATGAGGAAACCAAGGTTGACGCGGAGGGGCTGTTGGTCAAAAACGCGACTATTGGTTTCCTCATGCTGAAGGATGGCGATCGCTAGAACCGGAACGTGGTTCTCAAGGCACCGATGGTAATCGTGTCACTGCCCGCCGTGTTATCGGGATTGAACAACACAATGACGCCGGGGGTGAGGCTAATGTTATCGGTCATCTGGTAACGGTAAAACGCCTCAACATGCAGGGTGGCGTCTGACCGACCACCCGGATCGCCCAGGTTGCCTGCGAGCAGGTCAGGAATATTTTGGCCTTGGCGCAAATCGCTGTCAGTAATGCGCGGGGGCTGTCCCACATACAGGCCCCCTAAGTTGCCAGGGCCGAATAAATCGGGAAAGTTCAAAAAGGACATCCAGTTCACCGTCGCCACGGAGCCCCGTTCTCCTGGGGTGACGGAGGTGGTGTAACCGCCCCAGCCGCCGATGGTAAACCGAGGCGTCACGTCCCATTCGACGGTGCCGCCAAAGGCGTTGGTGGTAAGGGCATCGCCCGCAGTGAGCTGAGTGTCCCCAATGCCGGTGCCGATGTTGCCATTCTCGCTATAGCTGTTGATGTAGTTTAGCGATAGGTCAACGGTGTCGAGGGGTGAGGCGGTGAGTTGAAAGCCTAGGGTGCGATCGCCCGCCAATAATCCAGTATCTTCGCCAGGGTCGTTACCATCAGCAACGGCATACACCCCTTGCAGACTCAATCGTTCAATAATTTGCCAGTCAAACCCGACCCCAGTGTCGCCATTACCAATGCTGAGAATTGGGTTGCGCTGCGCTAACAAAGAGAGCGGGCCAGAACCGGCCCCTTCAGCTTCACTCGGTCCCCGAAATACGCTCACTGGGTTGACCCCTGCGGCTCCAGCCACCAAGGCAACGCTATCGCCAATCAAGCGCCGATAGGTCAAATCGGTGAGCTCGACACTCAAGTCGGTTTCCCCTTCATAGGCGAGACGGATGTTGTTGGTGAGACCGAGCGCCCCATTGCTGCCAGGATCAAACAAGCTGTTGCCCTGACCCGCTTGTAAACTGATGAGCAACAGGTCCCGGCGACTCAGCTGGCTCAGCAAGGACAGCTGAGCATTGGAGTAAAAGGTCAGGCTGCCACCGCCAGGATCCTCGGTTTCTGCAATGCCATCCACGGGAAAAAAGTCAGCGGTGTTGTTTGAACGGCCCTGCAGACCGAAAATGACTTGACCAAAGAGTCGCGTCGTCGAAGAAAACTGATTGGCTCGCAACTCTGCGACAGTGGCCTCCAACTCATCGACACGGGTCGTCAACTCGGTGTCAAACTCCTGTATTAAAGCTGCCACCGTTTCTTGATCTTCTGGCAGCAGCGTCACTACTTGATCCAGACAGGCATTCAAGGCGGCGGCAAACTCATAGCGCGTCATCGCCCGATCGCCCCTAAAGGTGCCATCGGGGTAGCCTTCTAAACAGCCATAGTCTTCCACTAATGATTGCACTGCGCCGAAAGACCAGTGATTGGGGCTGATATCAGCCAACTCGTTAACTGTGACCGTTTGTGCCATAGGCTGGGGGTTGCGCAGTTCGAATGCGGGCTCGGGTTGCGGTTCGTCCGCACTCTCCACGCTCACTGATGACGTTGACTCAGGCTCCGGTGCCAACCAAATATCTGTCGTGCCGCCGGTATTTTGCTCAGTCGTTTCGGTTTCTAAATCGGTGAAGGGCAGCCCTGCAACGAGTATTTCATCTTTAGTGGTGATCGGTTCCAGCTCCGTGAGGCGAGTCGCGATCGGGGCTGATTGATCGACTTTCGCATCGGCAAGTGCTTGGCGAGCGGCGGCAGACTCATCTAGCAGTGCGGTTGTTGGAGCCGCGATCGCGCTGGGGCTTGCCCACACCCCCACGGCCAGAGTCATTGCACCCCAGAGCGATCCATTGACGGTTATTGACATTGTTTTCCTCACACAGCATCCAATTCGGAACATGCAAAACCCAACGACTTTGTAACCCAGAGCTCAGGCAAATATCATCGGAGTTTCCTCGACTGCTGTAAATGTATAAGATCGAACCCGTTCAAGCTAGCTTATCTAACCCAAATTTTCTCTACATTGCTTATTGAGTCAACGCCCTCATCAGGTTGACAGAGTCATTCGCTAGCCGTGTACTCCCCGGAGCCCCACCTTGATTTACTTAAGATGTTGGGTGATTTTTTGACCGCCATCCGTCAGCATGCCATTACTGATGAAGACGACAGTGCCACGCTCATACTGGTTGATGTCAGCCAATGTCAGCTCGTCCGAGCCATGGTCGGCCAAGGTTCGCGAGGCTTGAGCAGCGTTTTTGTTGGCAGCTAGTGCTCTTTGGCTACCTGGACTCAGCCGCCGTTGCCGACTGAGCCCTCGTATTCCGGAATGGGGCAGCTCAGACGCGATCGCCCAGACTTTTGTCAGGCCATCAGTTCATCTAGTATTATTGATGGGCATCTAAGATTAATCGTTAAAGTGAATACTCAACCAATTGAGTTTTTACCTAAGAGTAAATAAGAGTATTTTATAAAGCATGAATAACTTAATGTTCACGGTGCGCGATTTTGCGACCTTAGTTGGTTACAGCTACTTATATGAGTTTGAAGACGCTTGTGCAGATGTGCTTGATGCGAAACTCGTTAAGCTATCTCATTATGATGAACTAAATCGCTATAGAAGGCTATATAAGTACGCTAGCCGAGTGATGAAGCTAGGTGGGCGCACTGGTTCTTTAGCAGATTCGCTGGTGAAATCTTCCCTTCGGCAGCCTCTGAATGAGTCTTACGATTTTTTCTTCGCCACCCTTAATAATGTGTTTGAACTATTCACTCTAATGGTTCTAGGAGACTGGCGAAAAAAATGTGATAAGGCTGCCTGCTATATCACTGAGGTCAGAGTCAATGATTTCCCGGAATGCGAATACCTCTTGGATTTCTTGCGAGACTTTGACCATATCTTTTTAGGCACTCGTCAGTGTGTTGATGAGGTCGCCTCTCTCACGGGTCGGCCTTGTAGTTATTTACCCATCAGTGCAGATACGTTGAGGTTTCGTCCTTTTAACTTGCAATCAAGGCCTGCTATTGACTGTGCGAACTTGGGCCGTCGTTCGGCGATCACTCATCAAGCGCTCATGGACTATACCCAGTCCCAAAATCTCTTTTACTACTATGATACGGCCAGCATTTCTAATGTTGTGAATGCTAAGCAGCAGCAAACTTTTGTGGTCAAAGATCCCGCAGAGCATCGCATGCTTCTGGCGAATATACTCAAGAATAGCTGTTACTTTATCGCCAACCGTTCCCGAGCCAATGAAACTGAGGTCGCCTACAGTGAGATTTCATCTCGGTTTTTTGAAGGTGCCGCGGCTGGTACAGTCATGCTAGGAATAGCGCCAGACACGGAAGAATTTCATCAGAATTTTGACTGGCAAGATGCGATCATTCCGATTCCATTTGATTGCCCAAATATTGCCGATATCATTCAGTCACTTAACAGTCAGCCCGAGCGACTAGAAATCATCCGTCGTCAAAATGTATCTCAGGCCATGTTGCGTCATGACTCTGTACATCGACTCCAGAAAGTTTTTGAGACTTTAAATCTAGCGCCAACCCCTAAGATGTTGCAACGTGTAGATACACTGAAAGAAATCGCTCATTCAATCTATCAACCGCAGGCAGAGCAAGTCTGAGAGGCTACCGTGTATACATAGCTGAGAGAGGTCATGGGTGAGCTAGCTGCCATCCCGCAAACATCCCTTGAAATACTTGCCATCCCCGCGCAAAGGTGACGATGCCAGGTGGGCGTTGACTCTGGTAGCCAGACCAACCACCTAGCCAGGCAACAATCCCAGCCGCCCAAGCGAGTGAGGCAGTCGGATGTGGGTTGTGTTGCTTAGCGGTGCGTCCGTTGACGGTCGGCGCAATGTCCTCTAGACACCGCTGCTGGTTAGCGTCGAAGGCGAGCGTTGCCGGGGCGCTGGGATGCTCCCGTCCCAGCCTCAGCTGCAGGATCTGGAGCGCCACCGATAGCGCCAAGAGGGAGAGCTTTTCGATAGCCGAGATTGACTCGTTTTCAGACGCCTCAATGTCTAACCCCCGCTGCTTGAGCATGGCCAAGAGTTGTTCGATGTGCCACCGCCAGCGATACCACTGAATGATTTGCAAAGCCTGTTGATAAGTCGGCACCGGATGAGTGGTGAGCAATCGCCAATGCACCGGCTTTTGGCCTTTGGGTGGGTCTACCTCCACCGCCTCCACCGCCTGCACTTCGACCTGCTCGGGATAGTCATCCTTCAGTCGTTGGGAACGTTTGAGGCGCACTGGCGTAAACCGCACCGTCATCCGCGCGGCAAGAGCCCGGCGGTTGCTTCGCGGCTCCGCCGGAACGTCTAAGTGATACTGACCGGCACTCGGTTGGCTGGACAGCTCGCTGAACAGCGTGGCCTCTTTGTCGTAGAGCAACCGGTCGCGGCAAGCGCGAATGAGCAGATGCCCAGACGCTTGACGAATCTGGACCCACGGCTCATAGATGTCTGATTCACTATCGCCAATGTAAGTCACCGGCGCGGCGGCAGCCAGCGTCAAATCGTCGTTAGACCCGGTGGCGGCCTTGATCCATTGGTACGATTCCTTCTCCTCTATCGGTTGAGACTTGTAGTCGCGCTCGGCCTGACTAGGACGCTCGACCGGGCGCGTCCACAGTTGCACATGACTGAATCCGAGCGGCATCCCGTCCGTGCTATCGAGGATGAGCGTTGGATGCAGAAAAAAACGATGTCACGGTTGTTGCCCACCACCCCCAACCCCTCCAGCTTAAGCCGACCGGCGTGAGCTTGTAGGTTAGTCGCTAATGGCCAGCACGTGCCGTCCCTGTACCTCATGACGGCAATGCTCAGCCAGGCTCTCAGTCAGGCTTGATAGCTTCACTGAAGGATTCTCTAACCAACGATAGTAAGCCATCTGCTCGGCCCAATCTTTCGACAGCGCGCGAATACTGACGGTGCGTGACTCGAGCATTCTTGAATAGAGTGATATCCCCTTTTTTCTAGCCGCTTATCTCCAAATACGGCTTGACGGCGGCGACGGGCATAGATTTCTATCGGGTTACTCTGCATCACTTTGACTTGGATAACTCTCTGACTTATGTATACACCGTAGCCTTGGTAAGGAGAGGTGCCGCAGGCGGTGAGGTTTTACCCCCTGCAACTCAAGGCCAGAAACCCTGCTACACAAGTCTTTGATGGAGTTTTGCCTAATGGATAGCTTATAGACGGGTTTCGACTTTGCTCAACCCTCAATCCCCGATCTGACAAGCCATATAGCTGACTGAGCGGAGTCGAAGTCAGCGACTGGTTGAACATTTAATTAGGCCCAGCTACTTATGGACAAAATTTACGTTAACGACATTCGGGCCTTTGGCTATTCCGGCGCTTTGCCCGAAGAAAACGTACTCGGACAATGGTTTCAGGTTGATTTGACCCTGCTGTTGGATCTCACTATCGCTGGCAGTTCTGATGTGTTGGCCGATACCTACAACTATGCCGGAGCCGTCGCAGCAGTACAGCAGTTGATCCAGCAACGATCGTTTAATTTGGTGGAGACCCTGGCTAGCGAGATTGCTAAAGCGGTGTTGGGCACCGACGATCGCCTCAGCCAAATCACGGTCAAGCTCACGAAGCTCACGCCCCCCGTGCCGCACTTTGCGGGCAATATTGCGGTGGAAATTACCCGCGATCGCCACCACCTCAACACGCCATCCCCCTCGCCGCTCAGCCTGAATTAATCGGGAGGGTTCATGATGATGCGGCTGGTGAGATCCCTCAGTCCAGCATTAGGCGATCGCCGCCGACTCAAAAATCAACAGCCATAGCAGCGCCAGCAGCACCACGCTACTCAGTTTTACTAACCACCACAGGCGTCCGTTCATGGTGAGGTTGCGAGAAGATCGACTACTGCACGTCAGGCGATTGCATGAGCCAGTCACGCCCTACCCGCACCGTCAGTTCCGACTGTAAATCTCCGGTTGATTCGGCAGCGACCCGACCCAAATTCAAAATCGAGGTCATCAATTCCGCACTGTTGACATCGCCTCGCTGGGCAATCACCTGCGTCCGCTGCAACTCGCTCGACCAATCACCAATCACATACACATTGCGGAAGCCTTCACTGCGGAGATAGTCCGCGACCTCGCCCGCCACCCAGGGTTCACCCGAGGCATTTTGCACCGCAATTGGCAGACTGGTGATGACTTGATTTTCCCGATTAGAGAGCAGGGCTACGCCCTCCAGCTCAAAAAAGTTGTTCATCACCTGCTGCGTCGCCACGGCATCCAAAATCCAATAGCTGGCGATGTATTCCTGCGGCGAACTGAAGCGACCCGGCAGCATTACCATTTGCAGGCTATCCGGCTCAATTTCCATGGCGACATTGGACAAGGCCAAAATCTCTTCCAAGGTGAGATTAGTATCGACATAGCGCATCATCACCCGCGCCACCTGGGGCAAACGGGGAATCACCGTGGGATGGGTCAGGCGATCGCGCAACGCCTTGATCAAAATTTGCTGGCGCTGCACCCGACCAATGTCGCCATTGCCATCGCTGCGGAAGCGAGCGAACTGTTCGGCCTGACTGCCGTCCAGAGTCTGCCAGCCTGGCTCTAAGTCAATGTTCAGCCCTTGGGTCACATCTTGATAAACCATGCGCTGGGGGACGTTGACCTCCACCCCGCCGAGCAGATCAACGAGCTCCCGCAGGGCACCTGTGCTAACTCGCACATAGCGATCAATTGGCACTGGCCCCAAATTGCTCTGAATGGTCGTCGCCACTAACTCTGGCCCACCCGCCAGGTTGGCATAGTTAATCTTAGTCACGCCCTCGCCGGGAATGTTGACTTGGGTATCGCGAGGAATTGAGAGCAAGTCAACGGTGCCCTCTGCCGAGTCAATGCGCGCCAGCAGCATGACATCCGATCGCCCGGAAAAGAGAGTATCCGCTCCGTCTTGACCCGGCTCGGGCAAATCGACCCCCATGATCAAAATGTTGACCGGGCGCGTCACCTGATAGCGAAACCCCGTTTGCCACATGTCTGCCAGGTTTAGCGGTGAGTTATCTTCCGTTTGCAAAGACTCTGGCAAGGGTACGGTAGTCGCTACCAATGCCCCCCCTACAGCTGCAGCGATGGCAGTGCCCCCAAACACGATCGCCCACGCAGTGCGCCGCACCCAGGGCACCAGCCCTTGAGCGAGAGTCGTCATCGTTTGCCCTGAAGTTGACGCAGGGGTAGCGGTTGACGACGCAGCAGGGGACGGTGTTTTATGCGGGGGGGGTTGAACGGACGGCGACATGAAACCTCACACTTTATAAAATTTGGGGCCGACAACGACTTGGCTTCCTGGCCCCAGCTGACTGTTTTTGAAGCGAGCTTTAAGACTTACTGGCAGAAATATGAATAAAGATTACGGCGATTATATCCTGCTTGTATCAAGCTTTGGGTACTATAGGCCGGACAATATTTCGGAGTGTCAGCACTATGCCCCCGACGGTGATTCCAGTGATTTTGGCTGGCGGCAAAGGAGAGCGCTTTTGGCCGGTGAGCCGCCGCCAACACCCAAAACAATTTCTCTGCTTGGATGGAAGCGGTTTTAGTCTACTGCAATCCACTGCAAATCGACTCTTGCCAATGGCAGAAAGCTGGGACTCGCTCTGGGTGATTACCGCCGCGCATTTGGCCGATGGGATTCGGGAGCAACTGCCTGACTTGCCAGAACAGAATTTATTAATCGAACCCGAAGGCAAAGACACTGCCCCCGCAGTTGCCTGGGCGACGTTAGAAGTAGCCAAACACCATGGTGAAGCGGCGATCGCGGGCTTCTTTCCCGCTGACCATTGGATTGCTGATGAAGCCGGTTATCGCGAGACGCTGAAGGCCGCTGCTGCCCTGGCGACAGAGCGGGGAGCGATCGCCACCCTGGGGATTACGCCGACCTTCCCCTCCACCGGCTATGGCTACATCGAGCAGGGTGACTCGCTGGGCACCTACGGCGATTGCCCGGCTTACAAGGTCGCTCGCTTTACCGAAAAACCCGATCAGGCCACCGCTGAAGACTTTATTGCTAGCGGTCGCTTTAGTTGGAACAGCGGCATGTTCATTTTCCCGGCGGGAGTGATGCTACAAGAGCTCGATACCCACGCGCCGCAAATCATGCAGCCCCTGCGCGCCCAGGGGGTAGACGCTTACGCCAAGCTCGAAAAGCTGAGCATTGATTACGCCGTGATGGAAAAGACTGACAAAGCCTGTGTGATGCCCCTGGCCTTTGGCTGGGATGACTTGGGCGACTGGAACGCGGTGGAACGGCTGCTGAAAACGCCCGACAACCCCAATGTGGAAATGGCGCAGCATTTGGGACTGGACACCACGGGCAGCATTGTCTATACCTCCGATGCCGACGAGGTGATTGTCACCATTGGCCTTGAAGATGTGGTGGTGGTACGCGATGGCAAAGCAACCTTGGTCGTTCATAAAAGCCGCACCCAAGACATCAAAAAAGCGGTCAAAGCGCTGGGGGCCGATCCCCAATTTAAGCACTTGCTCTAACACCAGTTTGTCTCGGGGCCGGTTCCCCATCGGCTGCCCCCGTGCAGTATGGCTTTCGCCTAAGGGAACCGTCCCCTGATTCCTGCGCGATCGCGAATCTTGTCCGTGATGAATTAGCGGTATCATGCAGCGGGATCAGGCTTGAAGAGGCAATATGCGATCGCAATTTTGGCGCTTATTCATCAATTCGAATCGGGCGATATTGCCTGTAGGACGGGCGATCGCGGTTTTGTGCCTGGTGAGTTTAGCGGCCTGTCGCACGGCCCCCCCGGAAGCAACGACTCCACCATCGACCGATCCCGCAACCGCTTTGCCAGAGGTGCCACCCCCACCGCCTGACACGGCCTTTCTCGCCTTGATGACCCCAGAGCAAACGGCCCAAATTCGCGCTTTGGGGCTACCGCTGGTGCTGCCGACGGCGATTCCCGCCGGGTTTGGGGTCGTGCAAATTCTCACCCAACCGGACGATCGCTTTGGGGGGTATCAGATTTTGTATCGGGATGGCGGCGATCGCTGCTTCCTGATTGAGTACACCACCGGTGGCATCGGCGGCACCCCAACGACTGAAAATCGGTTGCCTCTGACGCCGCCAATTCTCGGAGACGGGGCCGCTGAGTACGGCCTAAACTATGGGCTTTACACTGACCCAGCGTTGCGCGAGCAGTTTCCCGACCCATCGTTGATCAGTGACTGGCTGCCTGTGCCAGGCGGTTTTGTGCGGTTGGCCGGAGCCGCGCTGATCAACACTGCCCTGAATCCTGAGGTGCCTTGTACCAATCTCACCACGGCAGAGGCGATCGCCGTCATTAATTCTCTGGCGGTAATTTCGGAAGATATTCAAGGGGATGGAGTGCCCGAGTAACGGCACAGTGAAGGACCGCGGCATCAGAGGAGTGTCGTGATGCTGCCCCGGAAAACTGAGGGTTTCAGGGAACGATTTCGGTAATTTCCGTCGTTAGGAAATTCGTTGTTCGGGGCAAGTTAACTATACGGAGTCACGTCGATTACCCCAGCGGTTCTAACGCCTTCGATTTTAATCATCCCATCTCCCCAACCAATAATAAGCCGTGCTATCTTCCGCCACCTTGAAATCCCAACTCACTCAGTCCGAACTGTCCTTACAGCCCGTCAAGTTACTGTCTCAACGCGACGATTACACCACTTGCCATGTCTTCATTCCCGAGGCCGGCGTCCCAGCCGGTGGGCACCGCTCTCCGGCGATCGTGCTTGATGGTGGCTTTTACAGCTTCTTCCGCTCCGCCACTGATCCAGTCAAGGTTTTTAGCCTCTTGCAAAAGCTCTCGGCCAATGGCGAACTCGCGGTCATGACACCCACCCCCAAGGGCTATGCTATCTGGGTCGCTGAACCTGATGCCCAATTGGTTGCCCCCCAAGGCCAACCACCGAGAACGTTGCCACCGTCGTTTGGGCCAGCGAATTGTTGGATTATTAACGATCGCCAACCGGGCTATCGCACTTGCACCCTCAGGGTGCCCGACCTGCCCGATACCGTCCCTGGGCTAGCTGAGGGCCAAAAGCTATTTAGTCTCTATCGGCGTGAAACTGAGGCGGAAACGGCGCTGAAGTTAGGCTCACGGCTCTCTCAGCGCGGTGATGAAATTGTGATTGTGGCAGCTCAGCAGGAGTATGCCATCTGCATTTATGAACCTGGCGCGACGATTGCTGAGTAGGTGAGCGCGAATTCATGCCTTCCATTGGCTAACGGAGGCGGGTGGGCGATCGCTGATTCGGCATGACAATAAACAACCCCCCTGGTTGCCGATCGGCAGCCAGGGGGGTTGAGGTTTTGACCCTACGAGTTGAGATCGCCAGTCGGGAATGCCTACTAGCGCCCATGCGTGGGACTAGCTGCGGCCTGGCAACACGGGTTGCTCAACCGCTTGCCGGAAGGCTTCCACATCTTCCCCAAAAGCGATCGGTAAAACGGCAACGACGTTTTCGTGGGGACGGGGAATAATCACCCAAGTTTCGAGTACGCCACCAGGAGAATTTTCGGCCGCCGCGACGCCTGCTTCCATAGCGGCTTTGACCTCAGAAATATCACCACGAATATTGATGCAAAACCGAGCACTACCCGCTCGAATATAGTTCACCAAGGTTACCCGCCCTGCTTTGACCATCGCATCTGCCGCCGCCAAAACAGGCGGAAAGCCTTTTGTCTCAAGGGAGCCAACTGCCTGAGGCATTGCCTTTCTCCTAAAAAAAATAAGCCTGTACGTAAAAAACTATTGTACGAGTCTTGTGAACTCTAGCGCGATCGCGAGGGAGGCTTTTTCCCACACTGATACATTCTTTACCTTTATCAAGGTTCAGTTACGGAATTAGAATCCGGGAAAACGATTCCCTCGGATCTCTTCAATCCAAAACTCTTCAGACGCTTCGGTGAAGTCAATGGGCAGGACCGCCTCCAAATTTTCGGGCGGGTTGGGCACGATGTAGTGCGTGGTTACACACCCCTCATTGGGTAAATCGCTACCGGCGATCAGCCCCGCTTCCACCGCACGATTCACTTCGGACACGGGGCCGCGAATGCAGACAAATTGACGTCCACTATCGGCCTGTTCATACTTCACAATGGTGACTCGACCAGCCTTGACCATGGCATCGGCCACTGCCAGCATGGCTGGAAATCCGTACGTTTCGATCACACCAACAGCAAACGGCATAGACCTCTTTGTCCACCCAAAACGCTCGTTAAGCCAATTGTCTCTAGTAAGGACTAAAAGACTAGAAGACTTTAGCCTTAGAATCATACCTTGATTGAGCTGGGCTCGGCGATCGCGGCAATGATTCGTTCACATCCCGAGTCAGGGCGAGCCCAGTCGTAATGACACACTTTGGGATCGCCCCAGCACAAGCGCAGATAGAGTTCGGTGCGGGTGGCGTCAATTTCGGCCCACTCGGCCTCGGCGATCCACCGTTCGATGGTATTCAGCTCTAGAGGCAACGGCGGTGCGCCCGATCGCCAGAGCCGAAGATTCGCGATTGAATTATGCCAGAACTCAATGACCCCACCCTTCGCCGCTTGCAAGGTCTGTTTATCGGATGGGGTGGCGATCAGTTGGGGGTGCAGTTCGGGCAGTTGGTGCGATCGCCCCTGAAAGCGGCAGGTATGCCAGACCAGGCCCGAGACGTTGTGCTCGCGCTGGTAGTGGTGAATCTGGTCGCGAAAATCTTGAACCGCAAAGACTTTACTGAGCTTTGCCGTGCCAATTGCTTTAGCCACCACTGGATTCAGCCGCTCTTCAGAAGACAAGACCACGCGTTCGCCGCGCCAAGCCGCCCGTAGTTCCTGATCGAGAAAGTCGAGAAGTTCCGCAGTGGTGTAGACCATGGGCACAGAGCCTCAAGTTTTTTCAATCTTACTCAATCCCGTTTTGATTAGGCAGGGGCGCGGCGGAATTGGCCAGCCGCTGTGTCAGCAATTCATAAATGCCCGCTGCCGCGACGGTATCCACAATGTCCACCCAGCGCTCCTCCCCAGGACTCTGGCTCACCACCGTTTGGCCCAGGGTGAGCGGACTGCTGAGTTCGACTTGCACTTGCCCGCGATAGGTTGTGAATAAGTCAGGACGCAGTAGATACGCGATGACGCAAGGGTCATGCAAGGGCGCACCAACCGTGCCCAGACGTTGCTCATCCACTTTGCCGTAGTGACCGAGCACAGCGGCGGCGACCTCGCTAACGGCGTTGCCTAACCCTTGAATTGCTGCTAACCGCGCGGGCGTCGTGAGCACCTGATGGGTAATATCCAGACTAATGAAGGTGATGGGAATGCCAGAGTCGAAGACGACTTGGGCCGCGTGGGGATCCACATAGATGTTGAACTCAGCGACGGGGGTGATGTTGCCGTGGGTAATGCCACCGCCCATCATGACGATGCGATCGATGCCCTCAGCAATTTCTGGCTTTTGGATGAGTGCCACGGCAATGTTGGTGAGCGGCCCCAGGGTCGCCAAGGTGACCGGTGCTGGTGTGGTGCTGAGCGTGTCGATTAAGTAGGTGACCGCGTGGGTCGTTTGTAGCGGCAGCGTGGGGTCGGGCAGCGTGGCTCCTTCCAGTCCCGTTTTGCCGTGAATGTCTTCGGCGGTGATCAGCGATCGCACTAGGGGACGCGGACATCCCGCATAAATGGGTATCTCTGGGCAGCCCAGCAGTTCGCAAATCTGGCGGGCGTTGCGCTGGGTGAGCGCGAGGGGCACATTGCCCGCCACGACGGTGATAGCTTGGACGGCGAGTTCGGGCGATCGCAGCGCCAGCATCAGCGCAATGGCATCATCCACCCCGGGATCACAGTCAATGATGATGGGTTTTATCGCCATTAACCTCACCTCAAGAAAGGACAATCCTGCGCTAGCGTGATAGATGGAGCTAGCGCCAGCATAGCGGCTTTTCAGGAAGGATGAGGGAATGAATCACGGCCAGACCAGTCGAGCGATCGCGAGTTTGTTGACCCTGGGGTTGCTGACGAGTTGTGCGGGCAGTTCCTTGGGGGATAATGTGCAGCAATCTTTGGAGGCTGACCCGCAATTAGAGGAGTCCGCCCCCTTTGGTGGTGATGGTACAGAGGGGAGTGCTGAGGGATCAGAGACTGCGGGAGAATCGGAAGCCGCCGCCGATGCCCCGGCTGCTAGCGATGCGACCGATTCCCGTAACCGCCGCAATCGCGAGCTCGTGCCCCCTGATTACAGGCCTTCGGTCACTGATCGCAATTCAGACTCTGCAGCGGCCCCGCCACGATCGGAAGCCTTGGCTTCGCTGGAGGGAGTACCCGCCGATTTACAATCGTACATTCGCGATTTGCAAGCACTGGAAGACGTGGAGTTAGCGATCGCCTCCTCGCAAAACTCGCGTCAATCCAGCAGCGCAAACGAATCGCCCTTTACCCAAACCATCACCCGGCGAGAGTACGCCCGCTGGCTGTTGGCGAGCTACAACGCAATTTATGCTGACGAACCCGGCGAGCGCCTGCGCCTCGGTAATCCCAGCGATGAACCGGCTTTTCAAGATATCTCGCCTAGCGATCCTGACTTTGCAACGATTCAAGGGCTGGCAGAAGCTGGCATCATTCCTAGCGAGTTTACTGGGAACAGCACTGACGTGAACTTCCGTCCGGATGCGCCGCTGACTCGGGCTGACCTGATTTTGTGGAAGGTGCCCCTCGATACCCGCGCGGCGTTGCCGACGACGACTCCAGATGCGGTCAAAACCGCCTGGGGTTTCCAAGATGCGGAGAGGATTGAAGCGTTAGCATTGCGGGCGATCGCGGCGGATTTTCAACTCGGCGACTTTGCGAATTTCAGCCGGGCGTTTGGCTACACCACGCTGTTTCGCCCGGACAAGACCGTGAGCCGAGCCGAGGCGGCAGCAGTTTTGTGGCGCTTTGGCTCCCAAACCGAAGGCGTAACCGCGGCTGATGTTCAAAAGTAGTCAGCCTGTAACGGTTGCCGAAAGCGGCTGGGTGTGAGCCCAGCAAGTTACAAAACAATCGGCTGCCCTTGCTCGGTAAAGGTCACTGCATCGATGCTAAGTGCGGAATTTTGTAACAGGGTTTCTCTCACGCTGCCAAATAACACCCTCTGTTCGCAGATAGAGAGTGAGATGAACGACCTCGTTGCATTTGGCTGACGGCGGAAATCAATATTGACGGTATTGCCGTTGTCCCCAGGCACAATCCGGTAACCTGCGAGTTCAAAATCCAGCAGGTTGGCCGTTTGAGTCGTCAATAAAGCGTGGACAATTTGCGGAATGGCCTGGTCTGGGGCGATCGCTTTGCTTTCGGCTGTGTAGTCATCACAGGTCGCGTTGGGGGTGTATAACGTCACGGTTAACAACTCTGCTGCGTCTCCCAATGGGGCCTTGGCCTGAGAGGCCGCGACGCCGAAGCTATGGGTGGTGCTCAAAAGGGTTGTCGGGACAGTCAAGGTTGTCGGCAGTTGAGCGAAGTGGCGTTTAATTGCCGTCGTATCGGTAGTTGGGGCTGCTTCGGTCAGGGAAGGGGGTGGGGCGATCGCCCCGGCGGTCAAAATGCCCACGCCTAATCCCAGCGCCAGCAAAAATCGCTGAGGCAGCTTAGCAAAGCGGTGTAAGCTTACTTTGGTCATGAATCTATGTGCTCCTGATTGACACTCTGCATGGGCTACTGCTGTGGCTGAAACCCGTTGGAATCACCGACATATTCTGTCGCTGTCACGGTTTACCCCAACCGACTATGCCACCGTGATTAATACTGCCGTCAGCTTTGGGGAGGTGCTGTCACGGCGGAACAAAAAGGTGCCCACTCTGCAAGGCAAGGTGGTGACCAATCTGTTTTTTGAGCCTTCGACCCGCACCCGTAGCAGTTTTGAGTTGGCGGCTAAACGACTGTCGGCGGATGTGCTCAACTTTGCTCCCGGTAGTTCTTCCCTGACGAAGGGGGAAACCATTCTCGATACGGCCAAAACCTATCTGGCGATGGGGGCCGACATTATGATCATTCGCCATGCGGCTACGGGCGTGCCCCACGCGATCGCCGCCGAACTGGATCGGCTGAACACCGGGGTGGGCGTGTTGAACGCCGGGGATGGGCAGCATGAACATCCGTCACAGGCCCTGTTAGATCTTTTGACCCTCTGCACCGTCCTCAATCCGGAAAAACCCAGCATTGATTTGCTCAAGGGGAAGAAGATTGCGATCGTGGGTGACATTATTCACTCCCGCGTGGCGCGATCGAACCTGTGGAGCTTGGCCGCCTGTGGCGCAGCTGTTCATGTCGCGGGGCCACCGACGTTATTGCCAGCGGATTTTGTGAAGGGATTTCAGCGATCGCCCATCGATCCGCCTGGTTTGCCGCGTCAACTCGTCCAGCACACGAGCCTGGATGCCGCGCTGGACGGGGCCGACTTTGTCATGACCCTGCGGTTGCAGCGCGAGCGCATGACCCAACACCTGCTGCCGAGTCTGCGGGAATATCATCGGCAGTTTGGCCTGTCGCACCAGCGCGTCCAGATCTGTGCGCCCGATGTGAAGATTCTGCATCCGGCCCCGGTGAATCGCGGCGTCGAAATCACCTCCGAATTGATGGATGATCCGGAGCGCAGCCTGATTGGCCAGCAGGTCACCAGCGGTGTCGCCACGCGGATGGCCCTTCTATATCTCATTGGCACGGGCGGCCAGAGTGCCGCCGACATTGTCCAGTAAGGCATTGCAGAAAGGCCGCATGTCCAATGGCAGCGAGGGTCATGGGCCGCCTGTCCGCCTACCAGCCTGGGCGACTTCAGCGATCGTCGCCGGTTGGTTGTAGGGCAGCCATCATCGATTAACAACGCATATTGACAACAGATTTCGCCCCGCTTTCAAGGGCGATGGAGCGGGTGACGTCGAGGGACTGAGCCTTAACCTTTTGCAACCCGAATTTTAAGTCTTCCGTCAGCCAGGGAAAATCTCGTTGATCGTTGCCTACCATCGAGACAGCAGCGATTTATCGCATCAATCCTGTCAGGAGGTGGAAAATGTCGGCCAGTAGTTTAATCCTGGCATTTTGCGCAGGTGCCGGTTTGGGCGGCTTTTTCTTTGGCAGCCTGTGGTTCACGGTGCGGCAGTTGCCGACGACGGGCTGGCCGGTGCGGCTCGTGGTGGGCAGCTATTTTGGCCGCATGGCGATCGCGCTCCTGGGCTTTTACCTGATTATGCAGGGCGACTGGCAGCGAGCGATCGCGGGGCTGCTGGGATTTATCGCCGCTCGGGTGATCCTCATGCAGCGCTTACAACGGCAGCGATCGCCGTCTACTGACGCGATGGGATAACGCGATGGAAATCACCCCCGATCACATCATTTATTGGCAATCCGGCTTCTTTAAGCTCAACGCCACCCTCGTCTTTTCTTGGGTGACGATGCTGGTACTGGTCATGATCTCAGCGCTAGTGACGCGCCAGCTTTCGGTCGGGCCAGACCGCATGTCACGCTGGCAGCACGGGCTAGAAATCATCGTCACGACGATTCGCGACCAGATCAGTGACGCTAGCCGTCAAGATGCCCGGCCCTTTTTGCCGTTCATCGGCACGCTGTTCTTGTTCATCGCGACCGCCAACATCATCGAGATCATCCCCGGCATGATGTCGCCGGCGGCGTCCCTGTCTACCACCATCGCCCTCGCTCTGTGTGTGTTTGTCGCGGTGCCCCTATTTGGCATTAAAAGTCAGGGCTGGGGCCACTATTTGCAGCATTACATCGAGCCGATGCCAGTCATGTTGCCGTTCAACATCATCAGCGAACTCTCGCGGACGATCGCCCTGGCCATTCGCCTGTTTGGCAACGTGATGAGCACGAGTCTGCTAGTCGCGATTTTGCTGTCCATCGTGCCGCTGCTATTTCCCGTGGTCATGGAGGCGTTTGGGCTGCTGGTGGGCGTGATTCAGGCATATGTATTCGCCATTTTGTCGATGGTGTATATCGCGTCGGGGATGCGGCTACAGCAGGCCAAAGTCGAGGATGAAGTGGAGGTCGATAATGGACAGGCATAAAGCCCGACACCTGGCTAGCAGACAATTAACTTAGGAGTGAGTCAATGGAAAACCTGACCGAACTGGGCTGGATCGGCATGATCTCAATTGTGACAGCGGGGCTGACGATCGCGGTGGGTTCGATCGCTCCGGCGATCGGCGAAGGGCTGGCCCTCGCCCGCGCCTTGGGGGCGCTCGCCCAGCAACCCGACGAAGCCAACACTATCACCCGCACCCTATTCGTCGGCTTAGCCCTGGTGGAATCCACCGCCATTTACTGTTTCGTCGTGTCGATGATTTTGATCTTCGCCAATCCCTTTTGGAACTATTTCATCAATCAGGCGGGGGGAGGGTAAGGCACCATGCTGATTGACTGGTTTACGGTCATCGCCCAGATCATCAACTTTCTGATCCTGCTATTTTTGCTGCATCGGTTTCTCTACCAGCCGATTCTCAAAACCATTGATAAACGACAAGATCAGATGCAGGTGCGTTGGGATGCTGCGGCCCAGGCCCAGGCCCAAGCAGACACCGCAGCTGAGGAACACCGCCAAGTGCAGCGCGAGCTAGAAGATCGGCGTGAGCAGATTTTGCATGCCGCCAAAGCCGAGGCAGACGAGATGCGCCAGCGGGAATGGCAGCAAGCCAAGGACGAACTCGCTCAAAAACGCCAGCAGTGGGAAGATGCCCTCGCGAACGAGCAGCAAAGCCTGTTGGCTGACTTGCAAGCGGAGTTTGGCCAGCAGGTGATCGCCATCGTGCGGCAGGTGCTGCGTGATATTGCCAACGCCGATCTGGAAGCGCAGACCGTCCAAGCGTTTCAGCATAAACTCCAGAATTTGGATGAGGAAAAGCGGCAGGCGATCGCAGACGCCTTTGCCCAGACCGATCAGCCCGTCATCGTGCAAACCAGCTACGACCTCCCCGAGGCTAGCCAAGAAAATCTGCGCCAAACCCTCCGCGACACCCACCTACTGAACGGCCAAGCGATTCACTTCGAGCGATCGCCCGCCCTGCTCTTCGGCATTCGCTTGCAAAACAACGCCTACGACCTCGCCTGGAGCGCCGACGATTATCTGCAAGAACTAGAGAAGACAATGCGATCGCCCCAACCCGATCCCGATCCCCATCCCCAAACCAAAACCGCTCATTCGTGATCCGGTTTGGCATAGTGCATTCGCCCCCCTCACCCTCTTCACTCCCCTCACCCTCTTCACTCCCCTCACCCTCTCCACCCCCCTCACCCTCTCCACCCCCCTCACCCTCTTCACCCCCCTCACCCAACCCTGCCACCCTGCCACCCTGCCACCCTGCCACCCTCCCACTCCCCCACCCCATGCTCACTCCCCTCCTCCACGATACCCTCAACGCCCTCCTCCAGCGCGATCGCCCCCCCGACCTCCAGCTTCGGGAAATCGGGACGATCGCCTCAATTAGCGGCAGCATCGCCACAGTCACAGGACTGCCCCATGCCAAGGCCGATGAGTTGCTGATGTTTCGCGGGCAGGTACCGGGAATCGCGTTTAACCTTGATCCCGATGAACTGGGCGTGATTTTGCTGGGGTCGAGTGAGCACCTGGAAGTCGGTCAGCGGGTCGAGCGCACAGCGCGCGTGGTCGATGTGCCGGTCGGCCCAGCCCTGCTAGGGCGAGTCATTGATCCGACGGGCAAACCGCTGGATGATCAGGGGGCCATTCTGACTCAAGAGCGCCGACCGATCGAGCGCCCCGCGCCACCGTTCATCCATCGTGCCCCGGTCAAAGTACCGCTGCAAACGGGGTTAAAGGTGGTGGATGCGCTGATTCCCGTCGGGCGAGGCCAGCGGGAATTGATTGTGGGCGATCGCCAGACGGGCAAAACCGCGATCGCAGTGGATACCATCCTCAATCAGCACGATCAGGACATGATCTGCATCTATTGCGCGATTGGCCAGCGGGCCAGCGCGATCGCCAACGTGATTGCCACCCTGCGCGATCGTGGGGCCATGGACTATAGCCTGGTGATGATGTCCACGGGCAACGATCCCCCAGCGCTGCAATACATTACCCCCTACGCAGCGACTTCCGTGGCAGAGTATTTTATGGATCAGGGACGCGATGTGCTGGTGATCTACGACGATCTGACCCGCCACGCCTGGGCCTATCGAGAACTGTCGTTGCTGCTGCGTCGCCCCCCCGGTCGCGAGGCGTATCCCGGCGATATTTTCTACATTCACTCGCGGCTGCTAGAGCGATCGACCCGGCTGAAGCCCGAGTATGGCGGCGGTTCCCTCACGGCGCTGCCCATTATTGAAACCCAGGCGCAAAACCTGGCAGCGTACATTCCCACCAACCTGATTTCCATCACCGACGGGCAGATTTACCTATCGCCAGAACAGTTTCAACAGGGGATCTTGCCTGCGGTGGAGGTGGGGCGATCGGTATCGCGGGTGGGCGGCAAAACTCAGCTACCAGCGTACCGAGAGGTGGCGGGCGATCTGCGGCTGTCCTACTCCCAGTACAAGGAAATGGAGGTATTTGCCCGCTTTGGCACCCAGCTCGACGACGACACCCGCCACACCCTGGAGCGCGGTCGTCGCGTACAAGAAGTGTTGAAGCAGCGGCAGGCTGCCCCCATTGCGGCGGCAGAGCAGGTGGCGATCTTGCTCGCCATTTCTGAAGGGGTGCTGGATGGGGTGCCTTTAGCCGATATTCAGCGGATGACGGAGGATATTCGGCAGGCGGTGCGGGAGCAACTGGGGGATATCTGCGACCAGATCGAGGCGGGGGAAAAGCTGTGCGATCGCGATCGCGCCACCCTCCTCAAGGTCGCCTCTCACACCGTCGATGCCGCGATGCATCAAGACGAGCCTGAGCAAACCGCGCCAGCCGATGCAGATGAGCCGCCAGGAGGCTAAATGCAAACTCCCGAAGCACTGAAATCGCAAATCGACAGCACCGAAGACCTGCAATCAGTGGTCAAAACCATGAAGGCCCAAGCAGCGGTCAGCATTCAGCAATATGAAGCGGCGCTGGCCTCGCTGCGGCAATATTCCCACACCCTAGAGTTGGGACTGCAAATTTTGCTCCAGCAGCCGAAATATGCGGACAACACCGTCGGGTTAGACCCAGACCGCTATCAGCAAAATCAGCTAGGGGTGATCCTGTTTGGCTCTGATCAGGGGTTGTGCGGCCAGTTTAATCAACAAATTGCCCAGTACCTCGATCGCTACCTGGGTGATCCACCCATTGCGATCGCTGATCAGAGACAAATTGCCGTCATCGGTGCCCGTCCGATTCCCACGCTGCAAGACTTGGGGGTGCAAATTGACGAAACGTTTCGGGTGCCTAGCAATGTCGATGGCATCACCGCTACGGTGCAAGACCTGCTGTGGATGATCGATCGCTGGCAGACCGATATGGGATGCGACAAAATCCTGCTGTTTTACAACCGCCCCACCTCCAGCGCCTCCTACGAATCGGTCATCGTCCAGCCGTTGCCCCTCGACCAAGACTGGCTCGCCACACTACGGCAGCGCCCGTGGAAAAGTCGCCGCCTGCCCACCGTCCTGATGGACCCCGAAACGCTGTTTTTCAAACTCGTGCAGCAATACCTCTTCATCACGCTGTATCAAGCCCTGGCCGCCTCCCGCGCTAGCGAAAACGCCAGCCGCCTCGCTGCCATGCAGTCCGCCGAGAGCAACATTGACGACCGCCTCGAAGAGCTCACCGCACAGTATCGCCAACAGCGCCAAAGCGCCATCACCGCCGAACTGCTCGATGTGGTCTCCGGCTTCGAAGCGTTGACGAAGTGAAGTAGCGTTGCCAGTGGGGCCGATCTCTTTTAGTCAGAGGGGTCAGGTTCCTGAGCAATTCACCGAAACCTCATCGTCATTTCAAAACAAGGAAATTGACCCCTGGCTAATTCACTCGCCGCGATGGGTCATGTCGATCCAGAGCCAGGCGTTGATGCAGCCGCGGACGACCCCGGCAAACAGGAACATCAGCGTCCAAGAATATTGGCTGGGCCAGACCATGGGGGACTCATTTGAGTACAAAGCTTTACGCTATGTCTCTCAGGATAAGGAATTTGGGCAGATCTGGACTCTGACGCTCCAGCCACACCTGCTTCAGATTGAACCGCAGCTAATCATCAGGTTCATCCAAGTGTTCTGAAGCTTCTTGATACAGATTAAAGATGTGGTCGTCTTTCAAGCAGTAGAAAACACTGCGCCCCTGCTTGCGGTAGCTCACTAATCGCATAGTCCGCAACACCCTTAATTGATGAGAAACGGCGGATTCGCTCATTTCGACCGCCTCAGCCAACTCACCTACGCTCATTTCCTTCAAAGCCAGGGCAGACAGAATCCGCCAGCGGTTTGGATCCCCAAGCACGCCAAAGAACTCGGCCATCCGCTGAGCCTTTTCGATACTCAGAATGCCACTCACCGGGAAGTCTCTCCCGATCACCGGCAACGTCTTGTTTTCAGAATCCGACATCGATTAGCCGTTATTGAGCAACTGCTATACCTTAAACTCCGGCTCCGCACTCTCAACCAAAGCTAAAGATTGTATATCCAAATACTTGAACAGGCATTCATGCGTTGTAAAATTATGAACAGTTGTTCAAATATGTGCCATTTTATCGGCTGAGGAGATTGCCATGACAACTGTTACTCAAATGAAATGTGCTTGTGATTCTTGTTTATGCATTGTCGATACCAGTAAAGCGATCGCCAAAGACGGTCATTACTATTGCAGCGAGGCCTGTGCTAATGGTCACGCCGAAGGGGCTGGCTGTGGCCATACCGGCTGCGCCTGCCACAGTTAAGCGCCTTGCGCGAAAAAAAGATCCCCATGAACCGAGTTGCGACTTCGCTCAACTCTCGATACTGGCAGGTTGAGCGAAGTCGAAACCGGATTGAACGGGTACTTTATTTAGTTGCA
>NZ_JACSWC010000435.1 GCF_016888165.1 Halomicronema sp. CCY15110
TTAAGCTAACTGTTGAGCTCTGAAAACCCAGGTTTAGCCCGACTATTTAGTACATTTGGTCACCTTAACAGGGGTAGTCGAGTAATGGTTAAGTACTCGCAGAGAGTTAGGGCAGGTATCAATATTTTTCTCAAAATAACGTACCTTCTTATCTTGATAGTCCCGTCTCCCCTGGGCAGAATTCTTCCGTCGAGTAATCAAAACTAGATTTCCGAGTTTGTGAGTCATCTTCTCACGTTGCTCTGGAGTGAAGTCTTTTACCCACTGGCTCTCTTCACTAGGGTTCTGAGGCAAAATGTGCTCAATCGATAAAGTGGAGAAATTCATCTTGTGAGCATGGTTTGTATAGACAAAATCCAATTTAAGCAATACATATCGCACAAATCTGCGTCCATAGATATCTTCTTGGATCACCCGCTTAAAGGAGTCACTATCCATATCAAAGCAGTCCGATTCAAAAAGCTCATCCAAAGTGACTGCTTGATCAATTATGCGAGTGATATTATTCATAGCTTCAATTCGATCTGTGGGACTATATTGACAGATCCAATCTGCTGAAGCTTTATTGTCAAGAGCAACCAGAAAACGATAAATCTGGTCACCACCAAATTTATCGTGGTATCTCAAAAGAGGAGGGATCCAGTCTGTAGATTGCAAACCTGTCAACATAACCTGGATTAGATTGTCAAATTTGAAGCTATTCGTAAAATCATAGTTACTGCCAGAAAATAGTTTTCCATAGTGGTCCAAATATCTTTCCAGCATCAAGAAGGTTTCTTTACCCTTCTTGAGTAATGGCTGCTTCAACTCACCCGTTGATTTGTTTTTCTCTTTAGGTTGATAAATTTTGTCTTCAAACTCCTGAAGCAAATTCAACCTTGCCTTGTCCTTCACCAAGATGGTTCGAATATAGTTCAGGAATCGGTCAAAGTCATCTCCAAGTTCACCTTCGGCCCTTTCCCAAAACTCTGCATATTTTCTCTTGTCGCTCTCTAGCTCTAGAGCCCCCAGATTTACAGACTTCAAGATGTCACTGTTGCGGAGTGGCACCCCCCGATTGTTGAGAATAGTAAACAGGCGGAAAGCGTCTTCCAGATCTTCTGTCGCAACAAAAATTAGTAAGACGTTATTCAAGAGAAAGCCTAGTAGCTCTTCAGGATCTACATTTTGCTTCTCAAAAAACTTGCGGATTTCCAATACGGCAAAAGCAAGATTTCGAGCAGAAATATCTGTCGCTGATTTCCCAAAGCTCTCCAGTGCGTCTACAAGATTGGTTCCACCATAGGGCTTGATGAACTTATCTAGAAAGTCTTCTACTTTTTCTCTAATGCTAAAAACCAACCGAGTTCTTTCTGGAATTTTCTTGAACTTACTTGCTTTTTGGTAGATACATCTCTGGCAATCTTCTCTAGCTTCTTCATCTTCCGACAAATCGCGAATTACAGCCAGCAACATGAGAAGTGTGGTCATTCTCTGCTGGCCATCGAGCAAGTCGTTCTCATCAAACTCCTGTCCAGCTTTAGGATTGGCGGCTTTAGCCTGGAAGACAAAAGAACCTAGAAAGTACTCGGACTCGGGCTTGCTCTGCATAGCAAATGTCAAGTCATCAAGCAGATCATGGATTTCCTCATAGCCCCATACATAAGGTCGTTGATACTCTGGAATGCGAAACCACAAATTACTGAAAATATCCTTGACCAGAATTTTCTCACTTTTGATTTCGCTCATGATTGCTCTCCTTATGCACCAGGTGTCTAAATGCTGTTTCAGTTCGTGTAGATCTGATGGTTCGTCCTATCCATCAAGCTAAATATTTCAGTCTTGGCTTACAGACTTGAACTCGCCAACACATCAACTTCTGTGACTGAGTGAAGCGATCTAGCTGAACCAGATTGAAACGAAATCTTGAATTCATCTCAACCTATTGAAGGTTACCCAAGTCGATTGGGCAAAATTACTTATAGCGGAATAATGTTGCTGAGCTTCATGTAGCCAGCTCAATATCCGTCTAGTCCCTGAAACTTGTACTGCCGTGACTGCTTGGGCCATTTCCGTAGCTAACACTTTCTTAAATGAACTCCTGAACCTGCCTCAGGCAATTCAGAAGAAAGTCAGCAAAGTCGTCAAAGTGCTTGAGGCAGACCCGATCTCAGCTCAAGGGGATGCCAAAAAGCTCAAGGGCTACACCAATAACGTGTATCGGGTCCGGCTGGGTGACTATCGCCTGTTCTACAGTTTCGGCCAGGGCTGGGTTAAGCTCCTCAGCATCCGCAAGCGTGACGAGCGCACCTACGAAACTGAAATTCCCGAGTTCGACGCTCCAACCCCACCGCCTAACGAGGGTGTCCTGACGCCCCAGCCGCTTGAAGCCTCCTCTGTCGCTCCACCTGTAGACCACAGCATCGCCACTACAGTTCAACAAGAGAACCCGGCTGAAACCACTCAAATTACGACAGCTCTGCCCATTGAGCTGACAGCAGCACTCTTGGAACAGTGGCAAATCCCAACGGACTACTGGCCAGACATTCTCAAGGTCGACAACTCCGAAGAGATTCTAGAATTGCCCATCCCCGAGCATTTGATGAGCCGCATTGTCGATAACCTGTATCCCCGTCCTATCGAAGAAATCTCGGCTCAGCGGGAGTACATTCTTCAACAACCTGAGGATTTAGATCGCTTTGTAGAAGGTAACCTGAGTGCTTTTCTGCTCAAGCTCGATCCAGAACAAGAAAACCTGCGGGAGTTTGGCAAACAAGGCCCCGTATTGGTGAAAGGTGGTCCCGGTACCGGAAAATCTACCCTGGCCCTTTATCGGGTGGAAACCCTCCTGAGCCGGGGATATAAGTCGATTCTGTTTACCACCTATACCAAAGCCCTAGTGGCTTATTCTGAGCAGCTTTTGGCTCAACTTTTAGAACAATCCCCTGAAAAAGCTGGGGTCAAAGTGAGTACTGTCGATGGATTGGTGTATCGGCAGTATGTCACCACCTATGGCAAACCTAAATTGGCTAAAGACCGCCAAAGCGAGGCCATGCTACAAGAAGCCCTCCAAACCGCAACGATGCCTGGTCAAAATCTCTTTGCTCGTCGGGCACGGCAGCAAGCCCTGGAACGGCTGGGGCCGACTTACTTACTTCAGGAATTTGACACGGTTATTGAAGGCTGGGGAATTGACACTCTTGAGGCATATTTAGCCCATGCGCGGCGGGGCCGAGGAATTCCCCTTCAAGCATCAGTTCGTGAAGCAGTGTGGGCCACTTACCAGTGCTGGCGTCAGCTCATGGCCAAAGCTGGGTTTATTACCTTTGCTCAAATGCGATCGCAGGCTCTTGACCTCGTTCTCAAACTGGAGGAAAAGCCTTACCAGGCTGTTGTTATTGACGAGGCCCAAGATTTATCTCCTGTATCTCTACGGTTTCTCTTGGCCTTGCTCCCCTCCCTGGACGGCGTTTACCTAACGGCTGATGCTTCTCAGTCCCTTTACCAGCGGGGCTTTAGCTGGAAGCAAATTCATCAGGACTTGCGAGTAACAGGCCGAACGCTGCTACTCAAGCGAAACTACCGCAACACCGAGCAAATTATTACGGCCTGCACCGCTATTCTCCAGAATACCGAGGCAGGCGATGTGGAATGCCTGGTGCAGGAACCTTCGCCACATCAGGGAAACATCCCGACTGTGCGGTTGACAGATAGCTTAGATCAAACTGCCAAACTCATTCATGACTTTCTGATTAAGGCAGCGAGACATCACCGTATTCCCCTCCATGGTGGGGCGGTGCTCTGTCCGAGTAATCAGATGGGTGAGAACATGGCTCAAGCCTTATCCAATCTCGGGTTGGAAACCCAGTTCTTCCACGGCAACAAGCTTGATCTTAATGCGAACTGCGTCAAAGTCCTGACCTTGCACTCGGCCAAGGGGCTAGAGTTCCCATTTGTCGCTGTTGTTGGGCTACAAGAAGGACGACTCCCCAAGCTAGATCCCAACCTTCCTGATGAAGAAGTTCCCGTTGCCATAGATGAACAGAGGCGCTTATTTTTCGTCGGCTGCTCCCGAGCCATGCGAGCCCTCACAGTCATTGGTTCCCGCTCAAATCCATCTACTCTGCTCAATTCCCTGACTGCTCCCTCCTGGCAAAGATAGGTATTGCAATGAAGCTGCCAATCAAACTACAAGAACTCCTTCAGCAAAGCGATGAGTCAATCGCCTCCATTAGCCGACTGATGGCCGTCGGCAATGCCTGGGTTGACTGTTCTGACGTGGAAGTTGTTGCCGATGACAAACTAGCTTTACTGTTGTCGGAAATCCCCACCGATTGGGACATTATCGAGCTTTCCGAAGTCATTGATGCAGACACTCTGTCAGACTCCCTGGCTGAACAAATCGTTGGAGCCATAGACCTACGCCTGGGTCGGGTGACAGTCCAATCGGCTCCCACCTTTGCAGATGAGGATGAACCCTCCAAGACCCTGGATATCTTCAATCTGCGAGATGAAGTGATTGAGGACTACCGCACCTACATCGAAAGCTTTCTAAAGATCCGAGATCCAAAGGTTGAAGCGTTTGTTCAAAACGAACTCGACAAAGGAGAACTCTGGCCAGATTCCCTGGTACAGCTCAACCCCTCTTACAAGCCGGGGGCCTATATCCACCCTCTAATAGCAGAAGGACTGCTGCATCCTGACTGTGCCCGGTATTTCCCCGACTACGTCAGTAAGTACCCCTTCCGCTATCACCAGGAGCAGGCTTTTCGTGTCGCCCACCGACAGGAACCCTACGTCCTCACCACCGGTACAGGGTCGGGGAAGAGCATGACCTATGTTGTACCCATCATTGACGACATCCTGCGAAACCCCCAGATTCAAGGAGTGAGAGCCATTCTGGTTTATCCCATGAATGCCCTGATTAACTCCCAAAAGCAGGAGTTCGATAAGTTTCTTGGAGAAGTGGGGGGCACCCATATTCGGGTAGAGCAGTACACCGGCCAAGAAAACCTGGCCCAAAAGACCAGCATCCAGCAAAATCCTCCTCAGATTATCCTGACTAACTACGTGATGCTGGAGCTAATGCTCAGCCGTACCCATGAAGAGAAGTTAGTAGGCTCCCAAGATCTGAAGTTTTTAGTCCTAGATGAGTTGCATACCTACCGGGGTAGACAGGGGGCCGATGTCGCCATCTTGGTGCGTAAACTCCGCCAACGCTGCGGTCAGAATTTGCTGTGTATCGGCACTAGCGCCACCATGTCTACGGAGGGCACCCGCGATGACCGTCGCCAAACCGTTGCTAAGGTTGCCAGCAAACTTTTCGGGATTGAGGTGAAAGCATATAACGTTATCGATGAAACCCTGGAACGCTCGATTCCAGGCCCAATTCCTATTGCCGAGGTACTAAGGGATGCTCTTTTGAGCAGTCTCCCTCATGAAGAAACCCAAACCCTAGTCAAGGAAGCATTTCAGGGGCATCCTCTGGCGGCCTGGATAGAGATGGCGTTTGGCCTGGAAGATGAAGAAGGTCACCTGGTACGCCGCACGCCTATTTCTTTATCTCAGGGAGCTAGTCAGCTCTCAGAAATCACCCAGGTATCCCTAGATACTTGCCAGGATATGCTCCGTCGGATGTTCTTGTGGGGCAGCAAAACTGGAGGATTAGCATTTAGGTTGCACCAGTTTATTTCCCAGGGGGGAAGTGTCTACTCCACGGCAGAGCCTGCGAACAAGCGGGAACTGACTTTAGAGGGGCAATACGCTACTACCGAAAAACGGCTGTTATATCCCCTGGTATTTTGCCGAGAATGTGGCCAGGACTATTATCTGGTCTATTTCAACCGAGAGCAAGACCAGATTCAGCCTCTTTTGCCTACCCAACTCACCTTCAACCCTGATAATGCTGATATTCAGGAAGGCTATTTGACTCTGAATGAACCCGGTCTGTGGAATGAAAGTGAAGCAGATCGACTACCGGATACTTGGTTTAAGGAAACTAAGCGGGATGGTCGAGTTCCAAAGAAGGAATATGCACCATTCATTCCTCAACGTCTAAGAGTATTGCCTGACGGCAAAATCACGACTTCCCTATTAAGCGGGACAGAATTCTGGTTCTCACCCAAACCCTTTACCGTATGTCTTCACTGTGGAGTGGTCCACGACCGTCGTAAAAGTGAATTTACCAAGTTGTCTCGCCTCAGTAGTGAAGGACGCAGTACAGCCACGACACTGCTTTGTCTCTCTACTGTCAACCGGCTAAAAAGCAGTGATGCGGTGAAACCAACTGCCCAAAAGGTCTTAAGCTTCACCGATAACCGTCAGGATGCCTCCCTCCAGGCCGGTCACTTCAATGATTTTGTGCAAACTAGCCTACTGCGAGCCTCCCTCAATGGAGCCTTAACCAAACAGAAAAGATTAACTCATACTGACTTAGTGAAGTGTGTTATCCAGCAAATGAATCTCCCTCAAGAGGTTTACGCCCGGCAGGCTTCAGATATTGAAGGGCCGGGCAAGCGACGCAATGAACGAGCTTTTCAAAAGCTGGTTGAATATCGTCTCTATGAGGATTTAAGAAAAGGATGGCGATTCGTTCAGCCGAATCTAGAGCAATGTGGTCTACTGGCGATTCAATACGAGGGCATCGACGAAGTGTGTGCTTCAGAACAGCTTTGGGAGCGCCATCCTCATCCCCTATTGCGGCAAGCCACTCCTCAGCAACGGTGTGATGTGGTGAAAGCGTTGCTGAATCAACTCCGAAAAGATTTGGTTCTAGATGCCGTTCTCCTGCAACCAGCAAATATTGACCAATTACTGAGAGAGGTTAATCAAGCGATCGCTGATCCTTGGTGTTTTGACGCCTTCGAGCGACTCCATGAAGCCCGTTGGGCGACAACAACCCCAAACGGGACTCGCAAGGTTCAAGTCAAGCTTACAGCCCGCAGCAAAATTGGTCGATTCTTGCGGTCTGAGCGAGCCTGGCCCTGGCTCAACCAGCCAATTTCTGAAGATGACTACAGCCGACTCATCCATGCCCTCGTAACTGCCCTCGCCGATGCAGGTTACTTTCTCCAGGAAGAGAACCGGATTCAGCTCAGAGTAGATTCTCTCCAGTGGATCGCCTGTAAAGCAACTCATATTTCACCAGACCCGATGACTTCAAGGCGGTTACAAGGTAGTGAAGATTCTCAAATTAGGGTCAACCAGTTTTTCCAAGACTTTTATGAACGCAGCAGTTCCGGTATCCATACTTTTGAGGGGAGAGAGCATACAGGCCAGGTCAGAAATGAAAAGCGACAAGAGCGGGAAGCAAAGTTCAGGGATGGCAAACTAGCTACCCTATTTTGTTCGCCCACTATGGAATTGGGCATCGATATTGCTGATCTGAATGTGGTTCACATGCGAAATGTACCGCCAAGCCCGGCCAATTATGCCCAGCGCAGCGGTCGGGCCGGACGCAGTGGGCAAGCTGCGATCGTGATTACTTACGCTTCCATAGGCAGTGGTCATGATCAGTATTTCTTCAAGCGACAGGACCAAATGGTTGCTGGGGTGGTCGTGCCGCCAAAATTGGAATTGGGTAACCAAGACTTGATTCGATCTCACGTTCACTCCATCTGGTTGGCTCACACTGACCTCTTTCTGGAGAACTCCATGAATCAAGTCCTTGATTTGGACTTAGATAGTTATCCTCTTAAAGAAACGGTCAGGAATCAGCTCACCCTCACCTCCGCTGGCTTAGACAGTTGTTTCCAGGCAGTAAAATCAATTCTGTCTGATTGGGTTTGCCAAGAAGATTTAACTCAAGCTTCTTGGTACAGCGAAGACTGGTTGCGATACACCCTTGATACAGCCTTGAACAGTTTTGATCGGGCCTGTAACCGCTGGCGAAATCTTTATATTGATGCGGTTACCCAGCTTAACACTGCACGACAAGTTATTGACCGCTCCGCTAAAGGTAATGTTACTCAGGAAGATAGAAACAATGCTGAAGCCCTTGAAAAAGAGGCAAGACGCCAGGTTGATCTGCTTGTGGGTCGGGTAAAGAAAGGCAGCAGCCAGACCCAATTTGAGTTCTATCCCTATCGTTATTTTGCGGCAGAAGGATTCCTGCCGGGATACAACTTTCCTCGGCTGCCGGTGCGGACTTATGTGCAATCAGGAGAAGAAGGAGAGTTTATTGCTCGTCCAAGGGTGGTTGCGATTCGGGAATTTGCTCCAGGCAACATTCTTTACTACGAAGGTAACAAGTTTCAGATTGCTAAAACTCGAATCCCTGTCGGGGGAATCGATGCAGCTTATCAACGAGTCGCGTTATGTCCGACTTGTGGCTATTTCCATGACGGCGACAATTCTCTTCGTGAGTTGTGTGAGAACTGTGGCTCTCGATTGGGACCAGATAGCCAGGGGAACCCGGCCAAGGTCAGCCGACTACTCACAATGGAAACTATGCTGACCCGCCGCCGCGAACGTATCACTTGCGATGAAGAAGAGCGTCTGAAATATGGTTACAACATCACCACCCATTTCCGTTACAGCAACGGACGCAAGCAGCAAGCAAGAGTCCACGCGGATGATGGCACTAAGCTGATGGATTTGACCTTTGGTGAAACAGCTAAAATTTGGCGTATTAACCGGGGATTAACCCGCAGTCAGGAAAAAGGCTTCAAACTTGATTTAGCCAGTGGTCGATGGGGGGAAAACATACAAGATAAAGAGGCATCTATGCCGGAATCCCTTCATACAGAGGTTCATTTGCTAGTAGATGACACTTGTAATGTGCTTCTGGTTGAACCAACTCAGGTGCCGACTAACGATGGAGAAGCATTCCTTGCTAGCTTCCAATATGCCTTACAGCGAGCAATTCAGGCCGTTTATAAGTTGGAAGACGATGAATTAGCCTCAGAAAGGCTTGGTCAGGGAAAGCACATGCTGTTCTGGGAAGCATCTGAAGGGGGTGCTGGAGTGATCTCGCAGATTCTGGAAAATCCTGAATCATTCCAACGACTGGCAACCGAGGCGCTAGACATCTGTCACTTTAATCATGAAAAAGAAAACTGCTCTCAAGCCTGCTATGAGTGCTTGCTTTCTTACCGCAACCAGTTTGATCATCCCCTTTTGAATCGGTACCTCATCAAATCTTGGTTAGAAAAACTCATTACAAGCCAAGTCTGCACATCCTCTATCGACACGGATTCGCGGCTTGATCACTATCAGTTACTCCGTTCTCAAACCGATCCCAATTCTGAGCTTGAGCGACAAGTCTTAGACGAGATATTTCAACGGGGAATTCAGTTACCTGACTCAGCCCAGTTATTGGTCGAGGCGGCAAACTGCAAACCTGACTTTGTGTATATCGAGAAAAAAATTGCCATTTTCTGCGATGGTTCAGTACATGATCACCCTGAACGACAGGAGCAAGACCAGATAGACCGCGACAACTTGAAATATAGCGCCGGATACCATGTGCTGACTCTGAAATATAGTGAGAGCTGGCAATCTAAACTCGCGATACTCGCAAGTCTACTTGGGTGAGATTTAAGGGCTTTCTATACCTGTGAACAAGAAGCAGAACTGCTGTCCAAGCAGGTTGGATTTTCCCAAGGATTACCTTTAAGTATCACCGGGAACCTTTGCTTGGTCTGCAACCATTAGCGAATATCTGCCTGCAAGACAATTTTGGTCAAAATCCGCATCACCTCGCCAGCGCGCCCCGTTGGCAAAGGATTTGACCACTCCTTCATCTCAGCAAACCGGAGGATGTGGAGAGATTTCACAATATTTTCAACGCCCTCTGGTGACCCCATCACCATGATGCGCACCCTATCGCGCCCATTTTCTTGCGGTCCCTGAGCAGAGGCCGCAGTAATATCAATTTTCCCAGCCATATTCTCAGATTCCACGAAACACTTGACAGACATTCACGACCTCGACGTATGCCAGTAGGCTTACATCCTCAGTGTAATTCAATGTATGCCATCCGGCACACATTTACCGCATCAAAAACCTCTGACACGATTAGAGGCATGGGAAAAGCTGGGAAAGTCTTAAAACAGGTGCTAGAAGAGTACGGGATTAGCCAAAACGGTCTCGCGACCACGCTAGGCACAGAACGCGGCACCGTCTACCGCTGGGTACATGAATTGCGAGACCCATCGGCTGAAACTCTGGTGGAAATCACCAATGCTCTGCGCACACTTAACCCTGATGCTGCCCAGACCTTTGTTCAGCGCTATCTTGGCGATGTTGCACAGGGGAGTGCTGAGGGGGATTCTTGAGATTGATGATTTGTTTTCGACAAATATCAACACAGCAATTAGCCCAAAGCTAGGAGCAGGTACTCATTCGATGCTCCAGCTTTGGGCTGATTTTCACAGAGTCAGACTTGGTTCAAATTAATCGGCTACTTTCCACCAATTCTTCGCCTTCTCAGTTCTTTCGCGGCTGGTGAGCTGACTGTAGGTGCGATCCGCTTCTCGGACGGAGTGCCCCATCATTTCGGCCAGAGCCTCATCGTGATCGCGATTCCCATACTTCCGTTGCCAGGTGATCGCAATGCGCCGGAAATCATGGGCTGAAGTGCGCTTCGGTTCTCTGTAGAGAACGCCCGTTGCCGAATACATGGCCCTGGAGACGACCTCACTTAATTTAGTGCCCTCGTAGGGTTTGCCTACATCATTCGGCTTCTGAGGCGCTAGACGAATAAAGACTCGCTGATGCTCGGTGGGAATCTTGGGTCGCCAGACGTTGAGCCATTCATCTAAGTCGGCGGTGAGGTTAGATGGGAGGGCAAATTCACGATCCTTTCCAGTTTTGCTACCCGTTTTGTGATCGTCAGGTTGCAGCCGCACCACATAGCCATCCTCTTCCCGAAACAAAGTTCGCCCCACTTCTAATTCGCGAAGTTCGCGTTGACGGATGGGGCAGTAGGTCAAAATAGCGATGAGCAGATACCGTTGCCAGCTTTGCATAATGGCCCGGTCGGGTCGTCGGTGCCCAGCGACGCTGCGTTTGCCCCCTGTCCGCTCCAATCGCGTCCGTTGAGGCGCACAGCATTTGCGGAGATATTTGGTCACTTCGACGCATTGCTCAAAGGTGAGCAATTTCTCTTCCAGCATCTCCTTGGAGGCGGTGCGTTTGGGTTCTTTTTCCCGTTTGTGGGCAATTTCGAGGAGCAGCGCCCGAATCTCTTCGATCTCCTCAATGTCACGGTATTTCGCCTGCTTAGATCGGCGATAGTGCTGCCACTTGGCAACATTTAAGGCCGCAGCCCCCTTAAGCGTTGCCCAGCCGTACCCATTACCGCGATCATTGATGCCCCAAGCAATGAATTCATCCAGCCACTCGCGATCGGCCATCATTTCCAGCTTGAGTTCTTCCAAGGGAACATCCTGAAAGCGATGCATCCATCCGAAAAAGAGGCGAATTGCGTGCCAATAAGTTGTAAAGGTGGTCTGCCGTAGCGGCGAATCCTTTCGCTTAGGAATTTCGGGGGCTGTCACAAAGCGATGAAATTGATCGACCTGGCGCTTAAGTGCGGGGCTAAATTCTTCTTCCTTAAGCCCGTATGGGTTGGCAGAGAATTGCCGCCGCTTGCCTTTTCGTTCTCTGCCCAGGTTGTACCCCGCCCACATGCGGGGCGTTAGCTTTCCGTCGTATGTGCCAAAGGCGTCATGATACCAAGCCTGGTCTTGAGCCCAGCAGATAAATCGATTGAGGGCTGACTTGTAGTTTGCCAGGGTACCGTCGCTGAGTTGATTGGCAGCGGCGATAGATAGCAGGTGAGTCTCGGGATTCTTGAAGTCGCGGATCGGGAGTTCCTTCAGCGCCGAAAGCAAATCCTCCTCTTTTTTTAGTTCACTTGGCGAGAATCCATATCCTGGAAGGACATACTTTCTCAGCGTGGTCTTCAAGTTCCCGATCAATTTTGGATTGCCTTGAGAAATCCTTGAATCCTGAAAAAGCTCTAGTACATCGAGCACGGTGCCTGGAACGTAGTAAGTCATTGTTGGTATTAAAAATGTGACTATTTCACTATTATACTGGTGCTTAAATCCGCCAAAAATCACATACCCAATAATATCTAAAGTCTTCAGAATCCATTCAGAAAAGGGCTTTTAGAAACTGCGACGACAATTAGCTTAGGATTCTAGGAATATGAATCCTATCAGCAAGGTAAGAGGTCTCATGGAACAAAATAATCCAAGTGAATGCCATTTGGTTGCTTATACAAAATATCCCAAGCCCTGAGTAAGAGCTTGGGATTGATGATTCTTGGCAAGATACTGATATATCAGAACTCTGGAACAACCAGTTCACGCTTGTTCCCGGCATAGTGTTGATAGATGACCTCCGGAGAGTTGCCGACTAGACGAGCAACATCCTTCGCATCGAGTTTGCCCGTTTCTAGCGCATGGGTAATGAAGGTATGGCGTGTCTGATAAATCTTGCGGTATTCAATCCCGAGCCCCTTCAGCACTTTCTTCCAAGTGCGATTTCTAAAGTTGTTGAGATCGATAGGTTCTTTCTTGGGGGAGGGGAACACCCAGGCATCCGAAGATGCCTCCTCGGGTTTGATGGATTTCAGAAGCTCTTGAAGTTTTGCGTTGCAGGGAAATCGCCGTCTTTCTTGGGTTTTTAACCCTTTGCGGATTTTCCTACCTCCATCGGTATTGATCAAAGCCTGCTCAAACAAAATCTGGCTGAAATCCTCAGTGACGTGTTTCCACTGTAAAACGACCGCCTCAGATGGCCTACACCCAGTCGCAAAGAGGAATTCAATCAGTGGGGCATAGTAGCTGTGCTTGTGCGCTGATTTTGGCGAACAAAACTGATTGCTTCGTAGGGCTTGGAGAATTGCGTCTCGCTCTTCTATCGAGAACGGATCGATTTCTGTAAAGCCCTCTTCTCCTGACGCCTTGGGCAGTTTGATTTCTGCCGCCATGCCGTCGAAAGGATTTTGGTCGGCAAGGCCAGACTTCATCGCGAATTTGCAGCAGGCACTGAGTCGGGTGATGAATCGCTTGGCTGAGTTCAGGGGGACTGTTTGTAAAACGTGATCCCGAATTTGGGAGGCTTCCTTCAAGCTATGGGTTGGCAGCTTCTCCAGGTAGCCTGTGTAGACCCCATAGGTATATTTCATGGTGTTCTCGCTGCATTGGGGGCGCTTAAACTCCAGAAATGCCTCCCACAATTCTTTGAGAGAAACCTCGGGTGTAATTTCGGGTGTAATCTTCTCGGCAGTGCTGAGAGCCGATTGCGGCTTGTATTTGTCCAGGGTCTCATCGAAATTGCCCGAAACGATATCCAACTCAATCTGGCGAGCTTTCGCTTCTGCGGCCTTGCGATTGATCGTGGTATCGGGCAGGCCCATGCTCAAGTAGTGGCGCTTTCCGGCATAGCGAAATCGGAGTTGCAACCGATTGTTGGAGTTGATGACTTTAACGGAACCTTTGGATGCTTTGGTTGAAGAGCTGGAGTGCATAGTTTTCATCAGATCGCATGTACTTAAATATGGCACACGCTTACACCCGCTTTACACCCAAATTACACCCAAAATTGCCTAATCATCCCCAAACTACACCCAAAAATCGGTCAGACCACATTTAAGGATCTCTTAGTCTGAATAGCGAAAACCCCTGAAACCAATGATCTTCAGGGGTTTTCTTGAGAAGCGGGTGAACGGACTCGAACCGTCGACATTCAGCTTGGGAAGCTGACGTTCTACCACTGAACTACACCCGCGAGGAAGTTAAGAGTGTTGGGTTTTTGATTTTAAGTTAAGAACACGAGTCTGCATTCAAAACTCAACATTGAACACTCAAAACTTGCGAAGCTTCATTATACGGCTATTTCCCAGTCAGAGTTTTGTCAGGTTCTAACGCTTTGTGAAGCGGAGCGGAGTCGTCGGGATCTTTGAGGCGACGGAAGAGATTCGCGATCGCCCCCTGAAACTGATCAAGATAGGTAAAGAACACCGGCACCACCACCAGTGTTAGCAGCGTTGAGGTGCTGAAGCCGCCGATCACCGCGATCGCCATCGGACTGCGAGTTTCTCCGGCGGCCCCGATTTCCAGGGCGATGAACACCATCCCCGCCATGGTCGAAATTGAGGTCATCAGGATAGGACGGAGGCGAGTGGTGCCCGCTTCCATCACCGCTTGACGGCGAGACTTGCCGTGCTGTTTGGCCATGAGGGCGTAATCTACCAGCAGAATGGCGTTTTTAGTCACCAGTCCCATCAGCAGCACAATCCCGATGAGGGCAAAGAGGCCCAGAGGCTTTTGGGTGATGAGCAAGCCCATGAGTGCGCCACCAATTGATAGGGGCAGCGCCGCCATGACCGCAAAGGGATAGAGGAAGTTGTTGTAGAGCAGCACCAGTACCGCATAAATCATCAACACCGCCGTCCCCAACGCCAGCAAAAAGCGACTGAAGATTTCGACCATGATTTCAGCATCTCCCGCAGGCTGCTGCTGCACATCAGCCGGCAGGGTTTGCAAGGCTGGCAGCTCGTCTACCAAGGCGACCCCCTGGCCGAGGGTGAGGCCCTGGAGGTTGCCGCCGATAGTCACCTGACGGGCGCGATCGAAGCGGTCGATTTGGGCAGGGCCGCTGCCGAAGGCGATGTCGGCAACAGCGACCAGCGGCACCAGATTGCCGTTCTGACCAGGGACTTTGAGCTGGCGCAGGGTATCGAGTTGGTCGCGCTCGGCAGGGTCGAGTTGCACCCGGATGGGGATTTGCCGATCGCCCAGCGTAAATTCCGCCAGGTTCGATTCTGTATCGCCTAGCGTGGCGAGGAAAGCGGTGGTCGCGATCGCCTGCACGGACACGCCCAAATCGGCTGCCCGCAGTGGATCGGGAGTGATCAAGATTTCCGGCTTCACCAAACTGGCACTGGAGGTCACTTCCACCAAGCCAGGAATTTCTCGCATTTGCCGAGTGAGGGCGTTCGAAGATTCCAGCAGCGTCGTCGGATTGTCGCCCTTGAGAATAATGGTCAGGTCTTTGCCTGCGCCCCCCGCCCCCTGACTTTCGAAGCTGATGCGAGCCCCGGGAATGGTTTGAAAAATTTGGCGCGCCGCTTGCTCAAACTCATCCTGGGTCGCCGTTCGTTCGTTGTCGGGCTTCAGATTGACAAACATGGCCGCTGTATTGATGCCCTCGGTACCTTCGGAAGACAACACCGTGGCAACAGCTTCGTGTTCTAAAAGGGCGGTGGTCACCCGTTCCGTCACCTGATGCGTATTTTGCAGGGTGGAGCCGGGGGGCAGTTCTACATTAATGGTGGAAAGCCCCGTATCGCCGGATTCAAACAGACTGGTAGGAATGTAGGGCACCAGCATCAGGCTACCGATGAAAAACATGACGGCCAGAGCGATTGTCAGTAACCGATGACGTAATCCCGCATTCAGCAAGGTTTGATAAGGCCGAAAGCGCCGGACCGGCTGGCCGTAGCCATTCAAAGGGACCTTGCCGTTACCGTTACCATTGAGGATTCCATTGCCGTTGCCGTTGCCGCTGAGAGCGGGTTGGGCGATCGCGGGTTTTGCCTTAAGCAGGTAAGCGGCCAGCATGGGGATTATTAGCCGAGCCACCAACGTGGAGAACATGGTCGCAGTGGCCACTGTGACGCCAAAGGGCTTGAAGAACTGACCGGGAATGCCGCCCATGAAGGCAACCGGAATGAAGACCGCGACGATAGTGGCGGTGGTTGTCACCACTGCGAGCCCCACTTCGGAAGTGGAGTCTAGAGAAGCTTTGAAGGGCGGTTTACCCATGTGAATGTGGCGCTCGACGTTTTCGATTTCGACGATCGCGTCATCCACCAAGTTGCCCACGGCTAAGGTGAGGCCCAGCAGCGACATGCTGTTGAGGGTGTAGCCCAGCCAGTCGATCACGATAAAGGTCGGAATGATGGAGAGGGGCAGGGCGGTGGCCGTAATCAGGGTGGCGCGCCAATCGCGCAAAAAGACGCCGACTACCACCACGGCCAAAATACAGCCGATCACCAAGGCATCGATCGAGGCGCGATAGGAATCCCGAATTTCCGTAGCGCGGGTGAAGATGAGCCGAAACTCGATGTCTTCCGGCAGCGTTGCTGCCAGTTCCGCAATTCGAGCAGTGACCCCTTCTTCAACGGAGACGAGCACGCTACCAGTGCTGCGCAGGACGGAGAACGACACTACACCCTGATTGTCCAGGTAGGCGGCCTGGCGGATCTCGGCATAGCCCTGGTCTACAGTGCCCAGACTGTTGAGGGGGACGGCAGTGCCGTTGGGCAACTGAATCTGATAGTTGGCGAGAGCTTCCACAGTCGGGGCACTGCCCAGGGTGCGGAGTCCCTGTTCTTGCTGACCCAGGGTGGCGCGACCGCTGGGCAGGTTAACGTTAAGCGCCCGAATCTGGTCGTTGACTTGCGTGGCGGTGATGCCTAGCGCGTCGAGTTGTTTGGGGTCGAGATCCACCCGAATTTCCGGATCGACACCGCCAATGCGATCAACTTGGGCGACGCCCGATACCGAGAGCAAGCTACGGCTGATGTCCTGATCCACTAAGTCGCTCAATTCTTCCACCGATCGCTGATCGGAGGTCACCGCATAGGTCAGAATTGGCCCCCCTTCAAAGTCGAGTCGTCGCACGACAGGATCTTGAGCGGCAGCGGGGAGGTCAGAACGAATGCGGGCGATCGCATCCCGCACATCATTAGTCGCGCGATCGGTATCAACGCCCAGGTCAAAGCTAATCACCGTTTGCGAACTGCCATCGGTCACTGTAGAGCGCAATTCGTCAATGTTGCCCAGTCCTGCCACAGCGTCTTCCACCTTTTTAGTGACCTGGGTCTCCAGTTCTTCGGGGCCGGCTCCGGTCTGGTTCACCGTGACAATCACCGCCGGGAAGTCGATATTGGGGTTCAGGTCAACGCCCAACCGCCCAAACGAAACCAGCCCTGCCAAGGTGAGCACCAGGAACAGTACCAGAGTGGGGATGGGACGGCGGATAGACCAGCCAGAAACGTTGAAAGACATAGAGGGGGGTGAGGGTAGTTGGGTGGCAGGGTGGTTGGGTGATTGGTAGGTGGTCTTACAGGGTTTCGTCGGGGCGAGGCATTCTGGTTGCCACGGTTTGGATTGATGCCAAGCACTTTGCACAAAATGCCTCGCCCCGAACGGATGTGGCGGATAATCCGATCGCCCCTATTCCGCGACGGTGACGACATCACCCGCTTGCACGTAACTGGCCCCGGCGACGATGACCTGTTCGCCAGAGTCCAAACCCTGGAGAATCTCGACGCGATCGCCGGCTTCGTCATTACCAGGCACGCGCGCGCCAATCTCGACCGGGCGGGCGATCGCCGCTTGCTCTGGCCCCAACACGTAAACACGCACCGAGCCATCGGGTTGTGGCAGTAGCGCTTGCGCCGGGATTGTTAAGCCAGAACGCTGTCCTGACTCAATTTCTGCGGTGAGGAACATGCCCGAACGCAGGCGATCGCTCACCGGCAGGCGAATCAACACTTTGGCAGTCCGGGTTTCCGGGTCTACTAGCGGTTGAATCTCCTGCACCGAACCTTCTACCTGAATCGCCGAATCCGTACTGGAAGTGACTCGCGCCGGGGCTCCCACCTGCACTTGCGACAGCTGCGCTTGGGGTACTTCGGCTAGCAGTTCCAATTGATTGCCTTGAATCAACGACACCACGGCGTTGCTAGTGGAAGACACATTACCGACACTGGCCGGGCGCTCAGCGACAATTCCCGCCAAAGGCGCGACGACAGTGGTGCGGCTAAGTTGGGTCTGCAGACTTGCCAGCGCTGATTGTTGGCTGCGGATATTGGCCTCGGCACTGGCGACAGTCGCCCTCGCGACCCCGACATCTTCACGAGCCGTAACAGCCTGAGTAGCGCGACTGTCCAATTCTTCACGACTCACGGCCCCCTGGTTGGCTAGAGATTGATAACGCTGGCGGTTACTGTCTGCCTCAGCTAACCGGGCTTGGGCCTGTGACAGGGTTGCCTGTTGCTGCTGTAATTGGGCTTGGGCGACCTCAATTTGCGCCTGCGCTTGCTGAATCTGGGTTCGCAATTCGGTGTCGTCCAGAATCATCAGCGGTTGCCCCGCCGCCACCCGATCGCCCTCTCTCACCAACACCTCACGGATCTGCAACCCACTGATTTGGGGAGTCACTGCTAGTAAATCTGCTGGCTGTACCGTCCCTGAAACCGTCAAGCGCGCGCTAACCTGCCCCGTCTGCACCGGAGCCACCGTCACCGTTTGCGCACTCACCTGACTGGTGGATTCAGCGGGTTGTCCTTCTTCGGTAGACGTCGACCCACCAGCCAAAAGGCGAGGGCCAATGAGGGCGATCGCCACCCCAATGCCTACGCCGATCAACAACTTTCCATAGCCTTTGGGAGATTTCTCTACCCCTTTGGGAAAGGATATTTCCATACCGTCTGTCGCCGCCAAGTCGGAATCTTGCAATGATGTCACAGCCCAAAATGCACGCCAAAAGTGCCCTTACAATCAATCACTCGTTAAGAAGTGTAAATTCATTATGACTTAAGATTTGCCTGGCCGTGGTGAACCGGAGAGGCGGCTGGTCAGATCAGCATCCTGAGCCCAATCAGCATTGTTCGTTTCCCAAATGCCTGGCCTCAGCCCACTGACAGCAAACTTTCACACACAAATGACGGGGTGGGGCACAAAAAGTTGCCAGATATCGCTCTTGTTTATCAAGATTTGGTCGAAATGAATTGCTGATAATCGGTAACAGGCTCTCCCAGCGCCCTCAATATCAGACAGAGAATACGCCGCCCAGCGGTAGGCCATCACGGCAGAGAACTTGATTGCAGCCACAAAAAAGGAAGGAGAGCCAAAGCTTCCTTCCCTTAAAAGTTTTTTTGCTTGCGTTATGACCGCGATGGCGATCAACTAGACGACTGCATTCTCATCTTTAACGGCTTCGGAAGCTTCAAATGAGTTCTCCAGACGCATAATCCGCTTCTCTTTGAGGGTCAAAGATGCACTGTCAAGCGCGTTGGCAATGAGTGCGTCGAACGAGTACAACCCTGCGCCATTGACCAAGAAGTAGAAGAAGGAAGCGGCGTAAATGGCCGAGAGTTCCAGATAAGGCAAGCTCAGACCAGCCACTGAAATGTGGTGATACATCGCAACACACATGGTGCCAAACAGACCTAAGGACGCAAACCGGGTGAACAGACCCATGGCGACCAATGGAGCGGCGATCACCTCGGTGTAGGCGGCGACATAGCTCAAAAAGATGGGGAAGGGCAAGCCGAGATATTCGACGTAGGCCCGGGCAAAGCTTTCGATGTCAGCTAGTTTGTCAAAGCCGTTATGAACCATCATCACCCCCAGGGTAACTCTCAGAATTGCCAGGGTTGCCTGAGAGAGGGTGTTGGCAGAGATATTGGGCCTGAAAAGCTTGGCAGCGTTGGAAGTGAGTTGCATAGGATTCAACAGATGAGATTAAAAAACTCCGGCGGAATATTTATAACTTAACAAAGTTATTTAAGAAGTGTAAATCACGACAATAGAAAATTCTCATCTTTTTGACCGATGGCGACACAAGTTTGCGCGTGCATGGTCTGAGCCAACGATTCAAGTGACAGTCGTAACGATACCTTCAGCTTCGAGGCGATCGCGGATCGACACTCCGGCCCCAATTTGGCTTTCCAAAAAGGCTGAGAGGGCTTGAATCGCGTTTAATGCTGCCGTCAGATTCTGGGGCCGTTGATGTTGCCCAAGATCGAGATAAAACTGTATGAGGCGATCGCTCCACCCCCTTTACTCGGGTTGTTGTAGCCTTTCTCAAAATTCGTGATGGATCATCAATCGCGGCTGAGCCTTGGCATCTTCATCGTTGTTGCACCGGGCGGCTGACGAGGGTGCTGAAATATTGCTGTAGCGTTGACAATCGAAAGGCTGTGTAAATCTCAGAGATTGTCGTCAGGAGCATAGATATGACAGTCGCGATCGTCATCTGTCTTTTGGGGCTAGGGCCGATAGCAATAATCAGTCATGATACAAAGCTGGACTGGCGCGCCAGCCTTTGGGGCTAGAGGTTGGGGAAGGCACTGGCGGCTGAGTCGTCACTGCCCGATCACCAAGGTAAGGGCCTCCGTCCTACTGTTACTTAATCAGGAATTAGCGTGCTCGGTTTCATCTTAGTTTTGCTGTCATCAGTATTCTTCTGCATTCAAAATGTCGTGGTGCGGATTTTGTTTGCCGAGCAAACGCTCATCGGGATTGGCGTTACCGGGGGCTTTTTAACGCCAACGTTGCACAATTCTTTTCTGCTGTTGCTGTTGCGCATGGTGCTAGCGGTGCCGTTGATGGGGTTGCTCGCCAGTCGGCTGCATCCCCCGATCTGGAAAGAGGTCCGCAGGCTGGCACACCCGAGTGAGCGGCGGGCGTTGGGGCACGCGATCGCGGGGGGACTGCTGATGTTTACCTACCTGGCGCTGCTGTATGTCTCGATTGGGCTCATTGCGACCGCGATCGCCCTCACGCTATTTTTCACGTTCCCGATCTTTACCGCCCTGTTGTCGTGGCGCTTTTTGGGGCAGCGACCCAGCGCCATGCAGTGGGGCATCATGGGCTGCATCATGGTGGGCAGTGCGTTGACGATTCCGGCAGAGCAATGGTCCGGGGGCGGTAACTGGGTCGGGGCGGTACTAGGGGTCGCCAGCGGCGTGGCCTACGCCAGTTACACCGTCAACGCCCAAAAAAGTTTTGACTATCTCAATCCCCTGACCTACACCTGGCTTAGCTTTGCGCTGACGCTGCTATTTTCTGCGGCCTGTCTGGTGGTGTGGCCCGTTGCCCATCCCCAAGACCTAGCCTGGACGCCCATCTGGATCTGGAGCTTAATTTCTGGCATCGTGACTTTTGCTGGGCACATGCTTTTCAACTCGGGCATCAAACACATCGGGGCCACCTTGGCCTCCATGCTGGGGTCGGCCAACCCAGCGTTAACGGTGGTGCTGGCCTGGGTTGCCATTCGCGAAACGTTGGCTACAGTACAGCTTTTGGGCGTTGGCATTGTGACGGCCAGTGTGGCCTCACTGGGTCGCTTTAAGTAGCATCTCACGCGCTTGTGTTCTAGCCGTCCGGCGTTTAAATCGAATCGCCTCGGGGTGAATAGTTATCCACTCCGAGGCGTAGGTCGTTAACTCAAGTCGCTGACTACAGGGACTGTTCGAGTTCTGCGATCGCGAGGGTCGTCTTCACCACCACATCCGGATTCAGACTCATGGAGTCGATGCCCTGCTCGACGAGGAAGCGGGCGAACTCGGGGTAGTCGCTGGGCGCTTGACCGCAGATGCCGATCTTGCGACCCTTGGCTTTCGCGGTGGCGATCGCTTTGGCGACCAGGCGCTGCACGGCGTGATTGCGCTCGTCAAACAGATGAGCCACAAGGGCAGAGTCGCGATCGAGGCCCAGGGTTAACTGCGTCAGGTCATTCGAACCGATGGAGAAGCCGTCAAAGACTTCGGCAAACTCTTCGGCCATCATGACGTTACTAGGCAGCTCACACATGACGTAGATTTGCAGCTCGTTTTCCCCCTGCACCAGACCGTGCTGGGCCATTTCCGCAATCACGCGGCGACCCTCATCCGGCGTGCGGCAAAAGGGAATCATCAAAATCACGTTGGTCAGCCCCATGTCATTGCGGACGCGCTTGAGGGCCTGACATTCCAGGGCAAAGCCTTCGCGGTAGCGATCGTCGTAATAGCGAGAAGCGCCTCGCCAGCCGATCATGGGGTTTTCTTCCTCCGGTTCAAACGCCGCACCGCCTAGTAAGTGAGCGTACTCGTTGCTCTTGAAGTCCGACAGTCGCACGATCACTGGCTTGGGATAAAAGGCCGCCGCGATCGTGCCAATGCCTTGGGCGAGTTTATCCACAAAGTATTGCGGCTTATCGTCATATTGCTCCGTTAGGCGAGCAATTTTGCGCTTAGCGGCACTGTCCGTCAACACCTCAAAGTTGATCAGCGCCATCGGATGCACTTTGATGTGGTTCGCGATGATGAACTCCATTCGCGCGAGGCCGACACCTGCGTTGGGTAACGCCGAAACGCTAAAGGCGATTTCCGGGTTACCGACATTCATCATGATCTGGGTGCGCGGCGTGGGGCAATCATCCAGCGGGGTCTCTTCCACCCTAAAGGGCAATTCGCCTGCGTAAACTTGACCTTCTTCACCCTCGGCACAGGAAACGGTGATGGTCTGCTCCGTATGAATCACCGCCGTGGCGTCCCCGCAACCCACGATCGCCGGAATCCCCAACTCCCGCGCAATGATTGCCGCGTGACAGGTGCGGCCCCCCTGGTCGGTGACGATCGCCGCTGCCTGCTTCATGATCGGCTCCCAGTCGGGATCGGTCTTGGCCGTCACCAGCACTTCTCCCGGCTGAAACTGCTCAATATCGTCCACGTCCAAGATGACGCAGGCATTACCGCTGCCGACCATAGCCCCAACGGCGCGCCCCGTCGTCAACACCTCGGCATCAGCAGGTTTCTCTAGCTGATAGGTTCGCAGCACGTTGCCCTGCCGCTGGGACTGCACGGTCTCAGGCCGCGCCTGCACGATGAACAGTTCCCCCGACTGACCATCTTTCGCCCATTCAATATCCATCGGCGAATAAACGCCGCGCAACTGGCTGTAGTGGTCTTCAATGTCACAGGCCCACTGGGCGAGTTGCAACACATCAAAGTCAGAAATGGCGTAGCGATGGCGTTCCCAGCGGGGCACTTGAATGTTTTTCACCAATTTGGTGCCGCCGGTGTTGTAGACCATGCGGAGGGCTTTGCTGCCCATCCGTTTGCTCAAAATCGGCTGATGGCCCGTCTTGAGGGTGGGCTTAAAGACGCGATATTCATCCGGGTTGACGGTGCCCTGCACAACGTTTTCCCCCAAACCGTAGGCCGCCGTCACCAGCACCACATTTTTGAAGCCGGTCTCAGTATCGATCGAGAACATGACGCCGGAAGTTGCCAGGTCAGACCGCACCATCTTTTGCACACACACGGAAAGCGCCACCTCGAAATGGTCGAAGCCCCGAGCTTGGCGGTAGGAAATGGCGCGATCGGTAAACAGCGAAGCAAAGCATTTTTTGCAGGACTCAATGACTTCTGATTCGCTGTGGACGTTGAGGTAGGTTTCTTGCTGTCCGGCAAAGCTGGCGTCGGGTAAATCTTCTGCTGTAGCGCTAGAGCGGACAGCCACATCAGTGTCCGCACCGTAACGGTTGCACATCTCCCGATAGGCGTCGCGAATGGCGACTTCTAATTCGGGGGGAAAGGGTGCATGGAGAATGAGCGATCGCGCGATTCTGCCGTGTTCCTGCAAGTTGGGCACATGGGTCACATCCAGGTCAGCAAAGAGCGATCGCAACTTTGCATCGAGCTCATTGAACTGAATAAAGTGGCGATAAGCATAAGCGGTGGTCGCAAACCCCGACGGCACATTAATGCCCTTCGGCACTAACTGTTGAATCATTTCGCCCAAGGAGGCATTTTTACCGCCGACAATAGGTACATCTTCTAACCGAATTTGATCAAGCCACAATACGAGATCTTGAGCTTTTTCAACTGTGGTAGAAATCATTTGCTAACTCCTGTCTATAATGCCTGACGCTTCCCAAGGGATGAGTCTAGCCAAATTGCAAAACGCCCATCAATTAGATTTAGGTAGTCACCCAAAACTGAAGTCCAGCAACATCCCCTTTCCCAGTTGGTGAGATTGACCAGACGGAAACGAAAATCACATTAGGAGACCACTCGTTCCAAAATGAGCAATAAATGCTTTTCGTGGCTCAATTTCAACTGGGATCAGTTCTTCCTAGTGCTTCATCAGTCAGTCCTTAAGCAACCTTAGGGCTAATTGAGTCCTCAGCCTAATTAGGAAGCTTCTCTTCGAAAGATATTCAAAATTGATGGATCAACCGTATATTTTTATCGTATGAAAATCGCGATCGCTTTCGGAGAAAATCCCACAAATCTTAGCTGAAACTGTTAATTTCAATAAACAACTCCTGTGGTTAGACTTTCCCTACGGGAGGAAAATAAATCATGTTTAAGAATCGCTTGGTTGAACCGACTGGGGAGAGGCTCAATTTGGCATTGCGGGTAGCGATCGCGGGTATCTTGCCCACCCTACCCCCCTTGATGAATGGGGGAACGGGGAAAACATTCTGCTGGAAACTCCTCATTATCCATATCCCAATGGCCCTCGGGCGCAGGCTGTTGCAGCCTGCGATCGCCCCTCACAAAGTCGGAAAATGTCTGTCTTGTGCTTATTCGCACTCAGTAGTCAGTAATTCTCGCTATGGTCAGTGAAGTTGGGATCAGGCTTTAGGGCTGAGGGGCTGGAGTTTGAGTTCTAGGTTGCAGGTTTAGGGATGAAGGTTGCGGGTAGTCTGCTCCCATACCCATACCCATACCCAATACCTTTACACGCCTTTCCCTCTCCCGTCGGCTAGATTAGACCAAAGCTCAGGATGCCAAAGATGAGCGCAGATAAGGTTTTAGAACTCGCAGATGCGCTAGTGTTTCGCACCACTGGCAAGCATCTGAACGATCTCCAACGCAAGATTTTGAGAGCAGTCTGGCGACGGCAGACCTATGGCGAAATCGCCCAGCGGATGCGCTATACCGAGGGCCATGTCAAGGATGTGGCGTCGCAGCTGTGGCAGGCGCTGTCGCAAGCGCTGGATGAGCGGGTGACGAAAAGCAATAGCCTTGCCGTGCTCGAACGGTATTTGCAAAAAGCCAAGGTCAAGCTGACCCCACCGCTACCCGAGCCTCCCGTGATCATGGAAGCCCAGAGTTTCCTGGGGCGTGAGGCCGCGATCGCCCATCTGGATCAACTCATTACGCAGGGGCATCGGGCGATCGTGCTGCAAGGGGAAGGGGGCATCGGTAAAACGACATTGGCTCAGCAATATCTCGAACATCACGATTTTGATGTGGTCTTAGAACTGTTGATGGCGAAGGAAACCACGAACATTACCCCGACTGAACAAGTCGTGGAAGAGTGGCTGCGGCAGGATTTTCAAATTGAGCCAGGGCAGGACTTTGGCGTCACCTTGGATCGGCTCAAGCGACAGTTGCGAGAGCAGCGGGTTGGCCTCCTTATCGATAATTTAGAACCCGCGTTGGAGGCCCAGGGGCGATTTTGGCCCCAGTATTCACGCTACGGCGACCTGATGCGGGTCTTGTGCGATCCCAAAGGTCAAACGGTCACCCTGCTGACCAGCCGCGATCGCCTGTGCGAACCGGGCGTTGCCGTCCACCATTACCGCCTGCCCGGACTCAGCCGGGAGACGTGGCAACAGTTTTTTGCCCAGGGGGCGATCACGGTGAGTCCATCCCCGTTGGCCGCCATGCACCGAGCCTACGGGGGCAATGCCAAGGCCATGAATATTTTGCGGGGGGCGATCGCGGGGGATTTTGACGGCGATGGCAACGCCTATTGGCAAGAAATGGGCACCGATCCCCTCATGACGCTGGACTTAAAAAATCTGGTCACCAGTCAGGTCAATCGCCTCAAAGATTTGGATGCCGATGCATACCAACTGTTCTGCCGCTTAGGGGCATTTCGTTATCAGGATGTGCCGCGAATCCCGACCGATGGCTTGCTGGCCCTCCTGTGGGACGTTGACCCCAGTCGTCATCGTCAGGTGATCACCTCCCTGCGCAACCGCTCCCTGCTCGAAAGCCACAGAGGACATTACTGGCTACATCCCGTCGTTCAGGCCGAAGCCCTGGAACGCTTGCGCCAGAGGCCCGATTGGCAAAAAAGCCATCGCCAAGCAATTCAGTTCTGGTCGGCCCAGGTCGCAACCATCACCGCCACCGGGGAAGCCATACAAGCATTAGAGGCGTATTATCATGCGCTGGCGATCGCTGATTATGCCGCCGCTGCCGATGTGTTGCTCAAAAGTCGCCACAATCAATGGGGACAGCATCTTACCCTGGGCAGCACACTGTATCGCATGGGGTTGTTGCAACCGCTGCTGGCGGCGATTCCTTCATTATTGCCGCACCTGCCTGACGACCAACACTCCAGCGAACTACGCAATATTTTGGCCGACGTGTATTGGATTACCGGCAAAATTCATGCCGCGATTTCCATGCAAAAACAGGCGCAAGCGATCGCCCGCCAGGGACTCGAAACCACTGAAAAAAATCCCGCCGACGCCCACAGCCTCTACTGCTGGCGGATGCTCGAAGTCGATGCCCTGCTCAGCCTTGGCCTCTATCATCTCGACCTGTGGGAACTGGCTGAGGCCGCGCAGTTCTTTCAAACCGTGATCACCACTGCCCAAGGTACCGCGCACCATAGCTGGGCTGACAAAGGCCAGTTGTGTCTGGCGCTAGTGGCCTCCCATAGCCTGCATGATGAGCGCGTTGATTTGTCCAGCATCTGTGAGACGCCACACCTCCGTGAATTGGCCGAAACCCTGGCGGAGCAAGCCTACCGAGAGATTGCTGATGCCTCCCGCCCCGAATACACCGGACGTTTTGCCTTCTTCATTCAACTGCTGGCCCAAACCTACACGACTCTCGGCAATAGCGAGCGAGCGACAAAATTATACGAACGCGCGATCGCCTTCGCCGAAGAGAGCCACTACATTCAGGTCAAGGCCAAAGCCCTCATTGGCTGGGGCCAACTACTGCGACAGCAGGGCAACATTAGTCCGGCCATTCAAAACCTGGCTCTAGCGCTGGAATTGCTGGAAGACCTGGGTGCCCAGAGCGACCTTGCGGAGGCCCACTGGCAGCTGGGCCTGACCCACCAAGCCCAACCCGATCAGATTGCCGCCCAAACCCACTTTGCCGCCGCCGTGCAAATTTTTGAGGCCATCCAAGCGCCGCGACAAGTTGCCAAGGTGCAGGCCGCTTTGCGCAACTAGCCTGGATTATTCACAAACAGCGCAAGAGGGAGAAAAAAGAGCCTGAAACGCCGTAGAACCATGCTCTTCCAGAAATCAGGGCTTTGCCCTCAAATAAGTCGCCCATCGTCATTGGCTTGGTTTTGAAGATTTATCAAGACGATAGCCCGGCAGGCGATTCAGCCAGCACCCAATTGCCTGCCGGGAAGGAAGTACCGCATCGGCAGCCCTTGGCAACCAGCGCCTCGCGGATCGCACACGCACTGACACGCGCATACTGAAACGTTCACCTGCTCGGGCAGGCATCTTGTCTGCTCTGGAACAGCCGAGACGGCTGTCCACACTTAGTTAAATCCCATTCCTTAGTTCCACTTGAGCCGGTCACATCGACTCATGGATGCGAGGGGATGCGAGGGATTGAAAACAGTTGTCTGGGGCGACGGCGGCTCGAAGAATCATGACGTTTGGCGCTGATGTGCCCGATTACCGGGGATAATGAAAACAAGAGCATGACCGCCCCTGCTGGCCGCCTCAAAGCCAACTGATGGGCGATTCAAATGCTCTGCTAGGGGGTAATTTCCCTCTTATCGCGACCAGAAAACATCAGGTTGCCCTTAACAGATTATGGGCTTGTACGCTGTTGCGATCGCCGTCTTTCTTGTTTGTGATTGGGGATAGTGCGGCAGCGTCATGAGGGGTTGCTCTACATTGCGGATAAAACCGTAAAACCTGCACCACAGCCATTGCCTTGGAGGTGTCAACGTCATGATTGAAACCATCGTTTTTAGCCCCACACTTTATCTCGCCGTCAAATTCTTGACGCTAATGATGGTGATTGCTGCTTATTGGTTTATCACGGCACATCATGCAAAGCATCACCAGCCAGAGTCTTAGAGAATCCAAATTAAGGGCAATCAGGTTTCTACGAACCATCGAGTTGCAGACACGCCTGTTGCACCATGGGGACTTTTAGGTTTGCTCAAGTCACTAAATATCGGCTAAATTCCCGCTGCGATCGCAGCGGGAATTTAGCCGCCATCAAAACAATAAGCATGGCGGCCCAGAATCCGTTTAGTGGCGTTTACGGGCTTTCCAGGTGCCGCCATAGGTATAGTGCGGATTGTCCTGTTGGACTTGGGGCCAGCAGTCGGGGCAAACCAACTGCCATCGGCCTGATGCGTCCGTCTGGACTCGGTACAGCACCGTCGCCACGGTCTGACAGCGATCGCACGGTTTTTCGCGTACCCGTGCCATTAACCTTGCTTCATCCCCACTTGCAACCTCAACTCCAGTCTTCACGATTGCGTCCGAGATTGTGATAGATACCGCCTTGGGCGTGGAGTTCACGAGTCTTAGCGTACAGTTCTTCTTCTGTAAGGCCAGTTTTTGTCAGGGCCTTTTCCAGATCGCGCTGAATATCGCGTGCGCCCTGAAAGCCTTTATAGCGAATGATGAGGCGGGCCAGTTCCGAGAGATTGTAATCGGTGACCTCGCCTTGTAAAAGCTGGTTGACGATACCGCGATCGCCTTTATATTGCGGATGTTCCTGATCGGTGCTTTCAGTCATATTTCGCCAATAATTCGCAAATCAAACGACAAGGGCAGAGAACTGGGCTAATACCCTAACATTCTCTGCCCCTGCTGTCGGCCATTTTCTTAAGCTAAGAATGACTTAGACTGCTGCCTTGCTGGGGGCCGGAGTCCACTCATGGTGGACGAAGTTGCCTCGGGGCTCATCTACCCGCTCAAAGGTGTGCGCGCCAAAGTAGTCGCGCTGGGCCTGGGTGAGGTTTTGGGGCAGGCGATCGCGGCGATAGCTGTCAAAGTAATCCAGCGACGCGCTGAAGGCCGGGACGGGAATGCCCGCCTGCGCAGCAAGGACAATGACTTCCCGCCAAGCGGCTTGGCGATCGAGAATCGTCTGCTTAAACTCTGGTGCCAACAGCAGGTTCGCCAGTTGACCGTTCTCGTCGTAGGCGTGCTTGATTTTGTTGAGGAACCGCGCCCGGATGATGCAGCCCCCTTTCCAGATGCGAGCGGTTTCGCCCAGGTCAATCTTGCCGCCAAACAGCTCTTGGTTGCCCTTCGCAATCAAGTCCATGCCCTGGGCATAGGAACAGATTTTGGAGCAGTACATCGCATCGCGGATTTTATCGACCATCGCCTTCTTATCACCGGTAAAGGTGAAAGACGGGCCGCTCAATTCTTTGGAGGCCGCCACCCGCTGATCCTTCAGCGATGACATAATCCGGGCATCCACTGCCGCGCCGATGGTGGGAATCGCGATCCCCATTTCCAGCGCGTTCGTCGCTGTCCAGAGTCCGGTGCCTTTCTGACCCGCTGCATCGACGATCAACTCCACCAACGGCTTACCCGTCTTTTCATCCATGTTGGTGAAAATGTCTTTGGTGATTTCGATGAGGTAGGAGTCTAGTTCTGGCGTGTCATACCACTCGCTAAACACTTCGTAGAGTTCTTCGTGGTTCAAGCCCAAGACGGTCTTCATCAGGTCATAGGCTTCGGCGATGATCTGCATGTCGCCATACTCAATGCCGTTGTGCACCATCTTGACGAAGTGACCCGCTCCACCGGGGCCGATGTACGTGACGCAGGGGCCATCATCTACTTGCGCAGCAATCTTGATGACGATCGCCTCAATTTCCTTGTAAGCCGCTTCAGTGCCGCCCGGCATCAAACTCGGACCGAGGAGTGCGCCTTCTTCACCGCCGCTGACGCCCATGCCAATAAAGCCTAGGCCCGTGGGTTCGATTTCTTCGGTGCGGCGTTGGGTATCGGTGTAGAGGGAGTTGCCCCCGTCAATAATCATGTCGCCTTTGTCGAGCAGGGGCTTGAGCTGCTCAATCACGGCATCCACCGCTCGCCCGGCCTTCACCATGACCAAAATGCGGCGGGGACGCTCTAGGGCGTTAACAAAAGATTCCAAGCTGTAGGCCGCAAATACCGGCTTATTGGGGTCGGCATCACTGTCTTTGGCGACTTCGAGATTGAACTCGGTTTGCGCCCGTTTTACAAAGTTGTCAGTCTTTTCGGGTGAACGGTTGTAGACCGCGACGGGAAAGCCTTTGCTTTCAACGTTTAGGGCCAGGTTTTCACCCATGACCGCCAGGCCGATTACACCAAACTTCTGTGCCATAAAAAGGTCTCTCTGAACTTGCCTAAGCGAACAATATGAGTGCTGATAGCAGCCGTGCCCCCAAAACGACGCTTTGGGTGTTGTGCCCATGCACATCCCAGGGCAGTGCGTCACAGCGAGATGTGTACAGGTTAGTCAACTTTTTTGAGAGACCGAATATCCCAAAGGTTTTCTTTGGAATAGGCCTGAGAAATCTCTATCTCAAGGTCGATGGTGTTATGAATCCGTGATTTTCGGTAGAGTTCTGACGCGGTTGCTGAGCTTTAGTGCCAGGGGCAGCCTCCGGTTTTGCCATGAGCAAAGTCCCAGCTCTCAATTCTGAGCCCCCGGTTTCTGGGGGGCGAGGGGTCAGAGGGCGAGGGTAAAGAGGACGGCAGCGATCTCCGCCGCAACGGTGCGCACGTGGTTCCAATATGCGGGGGGCTTGCCGACTTACCAACTGTGGCAGGTGTTGGATTATGTGGATGCCCATTTGACTCAAGACATCAAACTGGCTGACTTAGCCCAGCTTCTGGATATGAGTCCGTTTCATTTTGGCCGCATGTTCAAACAGGCGATCGGCGTTTCGCCCCATCAATATGTGATTCAGCAACGGGTCGAGCGGGCCAAGCGACTGTTGAGCCAGAGCGATCGCGCCATCATCGACATTGCCCTGGACTGTGGGTTTAGCAGCCATAGTCACCTGACCAAGCAGTTTCGGCAACTTACGGGGATGACGCCCAAAGCCTTTCGACAAGGTTAGGGAATTGCGCGCAAAAAAGCTCCCCATGAACCGAGTTTCGACTCCGCTCAACTCTCGATACTGGTAGGCTGAGCGAAGTCGAAACCGGATTGAACGGGTACTTTTTTAGTTGCAGATCCCTTAGCGATCAAGAAGTTTTAAGTTTTAGGATAGGACAAAAACAGGCACCTCTCTAGCTACAAAGAGGTGCCTGCATAGTCTAGCTATCAATTAATCGTCTAGCGCTAACGGCTTTGTTAGCTCAGCGCAATTTTGACAACTTTGTTGCGCTCTTCTGCTGCTTTTGGCAGGTGTAGTTTCAAAATGCCATCGCTATAGTCAGCTGTTGCGCCGCTATTATCAATTCGAGTCGTCAAAGGGATTACTCGACGGAATGAACCATAGTGAAATTCACTACGAGTCATGCCATTTTCTTCCGTTGTTTCTTCTGATTTGCGTTCTCCACTAATGACAACCGAATCTTCAGCGACTTGAATATCCACATCTTCCGGCTTCAAGCCGGGCAATTCAACTTTAAGCGCGATCGCGTCATCGGTTTCAGTCAATTCAGCGGCGGGCATAAAGCTCTTAAAGTCGATATCATCATCTCTGAAGGGGCTGATAGAGTCAAACAAACGATTCATTTCTCTTTGCAGAGAGCCAAATTCACCAAAGGGTGTATGACGAAGTGCGAGTGTCATAGAACTCACCTCCTGAGTTCTCAATCAACAGTTCCTATCAAGTTATAGGACTCCGGCTAGCGAAAATTCAGTCCCGACAAATAGTCTTGGATAACTAACTTTCGACATCTAAATTCTATCAATTCGCTGCAACCTGTAATTTCGGTTTTTAGCACCTATTGCATTAGGGTTTTCCCAACTGTTTAGAGCTAGATCGGTTTTTCAGAAAACTTAATTCGGTTGGCCAGTTTTTATTAGTCCTGTAAACCCGCAGACTGAAATTTTGCCGTTTAACAATCCTCAGCGAGTGCTTCACGACTCATCTTAGAGAGTGTTTGAAAAGTTCCCCACCCAGGTTTTGCCACCTGGGACATCTAGAAACATGACGAGAAAAGAAGCGTTCCAGACCAATCTCAAGGGACTTAGGTCATTTTTGCTACGCAAAGCAACCCTTTTAAAGCATCCTCTCAGAGGTCATCTTAGAGGGCTCGCAGAAACGGCTACTCAGGCTGCCAAATTAAGCCGTCAAAGATAAATTTTTCTATCGAAATTGTCCAATTGTTGTGTATTGAGTCGCGATTGACTGACTTTTGTCGCTGAGTGTGAGGTTATGTGTATCTGAGCAGAGATCGCGTTCTCCCCCGCTGCAAAATGGCTTTAGCACATCAGTGCCCTATAGATGTCATTGGCGGTTCTCTATTATGGTTGCTTATTACTCTCCCGTTGCAACCGGCCTGGCAAACGATACGGAAACCAAAATTTTGCAGGCGGCCCAGCAACTGTTTGCCCGTCAGGGGTATGGCGGCACCACGACCCGAGATCTCGCACAGGCGGCCGGCGTTGCTGAAGGCACCCTATTTCGACATTTTGAAAGCAAGAAAGCCATTCTGCTGAAGGTGGCCTCGGATGGCTGGACCGAGTTGCTGACCGATCTACTGACTGACCTGAGCGAAATGGCAAACTATAAGGCGATCGACCAGGTCATGCAACATCGCCTTAACGATATTCCCCGGAATGCGGACCTAATGCGGGTGTGCTTTATGGAGGCCCAGCTACATCTGGAATTACAAGGCCCGGTGCAGGGCGAAATGCTCGCCAAAATGGTCGATGTGACGGAAGCCTTTTTTCAAACTGCGATCGATCGCGGTATTTATCGTCCCCTCAATCCGCGAGTGCTGGCCCAAATTTTCTTAGGCATGTTCGCGATCGCGGGCTTCACCCACTCGACTTTGGATACACCCGCCAGTACATCAGAGCAGGTACAAGCTTTCGCGAGAGGGCTATCTGATGTCTTTCTGAATGGGGTGTTGGCGGAACGCGATTGTTTGACCGACGCTCAGCCAGTGCTTGATCAATCAGGGCGCGCTTGAAAATAAGGCATTGCAGAATACCGGAATGATTTTTCAAGATCGAGCCCGATGACACCTGGAAGAAAACGCGATGCCATGCCCCAATGGCCCCACTGCTGAACTCCGCAACAATGATCGTCACTGTGGATTGTCCCCCACGCTGTGATGCCTGAGCCGAAAGCACGATAGTAAGGTCGCCCATCCTGAAACGATGAGGCTGGGAAATCTTCTTGAGGAATGAGGCTTGAATAGTCGTCGCGGCTGTCCACTGACCGACCAAGTCTTTATTGCTTTGGTCGAAATTGGCTTTGTAAAAGCCTGGGCTCTTAACAGTTGTGGCTGGGGTTAAAGCGATCGCTTCGCCCAATTATCCGGACTAAAAAATTGCTTGGCTACGCTAAGCAAGTGTTTCCAGAACCGGATCAAAAATTCTCTGTAAAGAAAGAACGGAGAGGGAGGGATTCGAACCCTCGTTAAGGTTGCCCCTAAACAGCATTTCCAGTGCTGCGCCTTAAACCGCTCGGCCACCTCTCCAAATTTTGGCGTGATCCATTCGCAGTGAACCAATCACAGTGTTTAATCCTATCAGAGAATGGCCGGACTAAGCCGCGATCGCCTCTGAAAAGTCTGCAAAACCTGAGCCACCCATTTTCGAGCTGAGATTCCTTGGCCCTGCCGCCCGAGTGGCCCCGCAAACGCAAAATCCTGTGAGAGCATAGACGGTGAGGCCAACGTTCACACTTGCCGTTTGGTTGATCGATCACTGCTTTCATTTTTCACCAGTTGACTATCAGCATGACCCGCTCCCACCGCATCAACATTCATCATCGCGATCTCGACCAGCACTACACCGTCGAAGTGCCCGAAGACCGCTACATTTTGCAATCGGCGGAAAACCAGGGAGCTAAGTTGCCCTTTGCCTGCCGAAATGGAGCCTGCACAACTTGTGCCGTGCGGATTTTGTCAGGTGAGGTGGAACAACCAGAAGCCATGGGTCTTTCTCCTGACTTGCGGGAAAAAGGCTATGCCTTGCTGTGCGTCAGCTATCCCCGCACAGCGCTAGAAGTGGAAACCCAGGACGAAGACGAAGTTTATGAGCTGCAGTTTGGACGCTATTTTGGCAAGGGCAAGGTGCGCTTTGGCTTGCCACTGGAAGACGATTAAGGCCCTTGGCTGGGCATACTCAAGCGGGGAAGCGTTATCTTTGGCAACCTTTTCCGCTGGGGCATCATGGGCAGGGGAGACACGTCGATATTGAGACGGCGATCGCGACTAATCGGGCTCGCGGCGATAGTGCTCGCCCTGATACTGTGGCTCATTCCCCCAGCGGCGGCCACCCAGACCGTGACGATCGATTATGCCAAGAGTGGCAACACGCTGGAACTGTTGTTTGAGCTGAGTCCAGAGCAACCGGTGACCGCCATTCGCTTAGCGGCGATCGAAGCGCCGGATCGCGACCAAGAACCTTGGGGATCGCAGGCTCGCGACTGCTTGGCCGACTTGCGGGATCAGATTATTCAGCTTGAACTGGTTGATAACCAACCCGATGCTTACAATCGCCTGTGGGCGTATGGCTGGCAACAGGGCGAATTGATCAACGCGACGTCTTTGGCCCAGGGCTGCACGTATCTGGCCGATCCGACGGATGAATTCAGTCCGCATTATCAAGAATTGCTCTATGCGCAGGAGCGATCGCGCCTGCTGGGCTTAGGCATTTGGGATCCCCAAAATCCGTTGCGAGAGACGGCCCAACGTTTTCGTGAGCGATCGCCTTCCCCTTAAACTAGGGATGATCAGCCAGGGAAAATGTATGACTACCGTTAGCGATCGCGATTTGCAGCGCTATTTAGAAGTCGCGACTGAAGCGGCCTTGGCGGCGGGTGCGGTGTTGCAAACCTATTGGGGCAAACTGGAGCACATTGAGCAAAAAGGTCGCCCCGGTGATCTTGTCACCGAAGCCGATAAAGCCGCCGAAGCGGTGGTGCTCGACGTTTTGACTCGGCACTTACCCGACCATCCCATCCTGGCCGAAGAGTCAGGCAGCCTCCGGGCAGCTGACGAAAGTCCCTTTCTTTGGGCCATTGATCCCCTCGATGGCACCACCAATTACACCCATCAGTATCCGTTCTCAGCGGTATCGATCGGGTTATTAATTGACGGTCATCCAGCCGTGGGGGCGATCTTTGACCCCTTTCGCGAAGATCTCTTTCGCGCCGCCAAAGGTCACGGAGCCACCCTCAATCGGCGCTCAATTCAGGTCTCCACGACCGACAAACTGGCCGATAGCCTGCTCGTGACTGGCTTCGCCTACGATCGCCACGAACGCATCGACAATAACTACGCCGAATTTTGTCATCTGACACACCTGACCCAAGGCGTGAGACGGGGGGGAGCGGCTTCGTTAGATTTGGCCTACGTGGCGTGTGGGCGGCTGGATGGCTATTGGGAACGAGGGTTGTCGCCTTGGGATATGGCCGCTGGCGTCGTCTTAGTCGAAGAAGCGGGCGGACACGTAACCGCCTATGATGAAACTGATTTTGATATCAAATCCGGCCGCATCTTGGCGACAAACCAGCGCATCCACACTATCCTTAGCCAAGTGTTAAAACAGGTGCAACCGTTAGAAAACTTTCAGCCCATGGCGATCGCTGAATCATGATGACTTGACGATAACTCCGGGAGTTAATGACTGAACGCCTGCGCACTCTACCTTGCAGGGCAGAAGCGTAGATCTCAAGCAGCACACGCCGCACTACAGCCAGAAATCGGGAGAATGCCTCAATAGGCGAGGGAAACGTTAATAGGTATGAATATAGAGCAAGGGTTATTCCAATTTGACCTGACTGACTATCACGCCATCTTAGGGGTGGCCCTGGACGCTGACGCCAAAGCCATTCGTAAGCGGTATCTCAAAATTGCGCGCAAGCTGCACCCCGATAGTTTGCGCGATAGCACCAGCGAAGATCGGCAAAAGGCGAACGAACTGCTCTCCAAGATGGTCAACCCGGCCTACGAAAGCCTGACCCAAGAAAAGGTCATAACTGAACATATGATTGTGTTGCGGCTACGGGGGCAACGCTTAAGTCGAGATACCTCGGTGACTTTGCAGTCAGAGGCGGCGCAGGCGATCGCCCAAAGCAACAATGCCAGTTCGGCCTATGTGAATAGCCTGCAAACCCTGGCTGAGGAGCAGTACGAAGCAATTGACCAAGTCCTGGATGTGATCGGTCAAATTAGCGAGCTCAATCTGGCCTACTTGATGTGTACGTCCGGGGGCAGTGGCAGCGGGGCAAAACCCGCCAATCCTGCCGCCAGCAGCACCAGTAGATCCCCCGCCGCAACCTCGGCCAACTCGACCTCTCCCCGTCAACCCGCCGCCCCGCCGCCCTCACCAAAACAGCAGCGAGAAGCGATTATCGAGAGCTATCAGCGGCGCGCGGCCAGTTTTGCCGCGAAAAAAGAGTATTCCCGCGCCATTTTGGAAATGCGCGATGCTATCAAGTCGAATCCGACTAATGGGCAGTGCCATGCCCAGCTGGCAGCCTATTATTTACAAGCGGGACAGGCCAAAATGGCCAAGATTCATCTCAAGCGAGCCTTAGAGTTGGCTCCCGATAATACCCTGGCCCGCGAGTTAGAACCCAAGCTAAATCAGGCGACTGGCAGCCAGACGACGCGGAATAGTAGTGCCAAGAGTGCGCCACCAAAATCGAAAGGCGGCTTATTTGGCTTGTTTGGAGGGAAGCAAAAGTAAATGAGTTATCAGCCACCGTCCGGAACCCGCGATTTGTTGCCGCTGGATGTCGCCCAAAAGTATTGGATTGAGGCGCGTCTGGAGGCCATGTTTCAGCGGTGGGGATATCACCGCATCATTACCTCCACGGTGGAGAACTTGGATACGTTGATGGCTGGGGGGGCGATCGCTCAGTCTTCGGTGATTCAGCTCCAGGGCGACGGGCCAGAACGACTCGGCTTACGGCCCGAACTCACGGCGTCCATCGCGCGAGCTGCTGTCACCCGCATGGCGCAAGTCACCTATCCTCAACGGCTGTATTACACCGCTAACGTGTTTAGCCGGGCACCGAAAGGGTCGCAGGCGGGGCAGCGCGAATATTATCAAGCCGGAGTCGAACTGCTGGGAACGAGCGGCACCCTGGCGGATGCCGAAACCTTGCGGCTGCTGCTGAGCTGTGTCAAAAACTTGCAACTCACGGATTGGCAATTGATTTTGGGTAATGCGGATCTGACCCGATCGCTGCTCCAAGCATTTCCCGAAAGGTTGCGGGGCACCGTGCGAGCAGCGATCGCCCAACTCGACCGCATCACCTTGGAAACCCTGGATTTGCCGGATGAGTTACGGCAGCGAGCCTTGCAACTGATGGATTTGCGCGGACGACCCCAAGACGTGTTGCAAACAGTCAGCCAACTGCCTCTCACGCCAGAGCAGCAGGCGATCGTCAATGAACTCAAGTCTTTGCTGGAACTCTTAGATCGGGCCAAGCCGGCCTCTCCAGTGATTCTTGACCTGAGCTTGGTGCAGTCGTTTGATTACTACACCGGCATCATCTTTGAGGCGGTGGTCAACACGCCCCAAGGGCGACAAGTCGTGGGCAAGGGCGGACGTTACGACAATCTGCTCGGCGTGTTTGATCCCAAAGGGCGCAGCTATCCCGGCATCGGCTTCATGCTGAATGTGGAAACGCTGCATCAAGCCCTGGCGGGGACGGGCTGTTTGCCAGAAGTGATTCCGCCGAGCGACTGGCTCGTGGTGCCCAAAACGCCCCAGGCCGCGATCGCGGCCTTTCAGTATGCCGAAACCATTCGCGAAGCCGAAGCGTTGGTCAGGGTGGAGCTTTATTTAGAACCTGAAGACGACGTTGCGGTGATTCGCCAGCGGGCGCGCGATCGCAACATCAGCCGTATCGCTTGGATTACGGACACCCACCCACCGGAAATCGAAGCGGTAAACTGAATCTAGGCTGATTTCTCTGGGCAAAGTAAAACTTTGGGAAATCAGGTTAAAGAAGACGCCGATTAAGAGAGGAGAATATGGCTCATACAATTGTGACCAACGTGTGTGAAGGGGTGGCTGATTGTGTCGATGCTTGCCCAGTAGCCTGCATTCACGAAGGCCCCGACAAAAATGCCAAAGGCACCGATTGGTACTGGATTGATTTTTCCACCTGCATCGATTGCGGCATTTGCTTACAAGTTTGTCCCGTTGAGGGCGCAATTCTGCCCGAAGAACAACCGGAATTGCAAAAAACGCCAGCTTAGGCCGCGGCGAGAAAATCACATCCCAGTTGAGGGGCGTGACTGGATCGTGAGGGGGCTGAGTTGGGGGGACTATCTTTGGTCAGGCATCGGCAACTTTGTGGTGAACGTATCCCCTGAAGACAGGTCGGTGGGCGATCGCTCTGCCGGTTCCAGCCATCCCGCAACCGTGCTGATCCGCAACCGTGCAGATAAGGCTGATGGCTTGGCTGTGGCGCTCACCACGAGTTTTGCTGAGTTCAAGTGTTGACGGATACACTTTTCCAAAAGTTCAAACACTTTGAACCAATTACCTTTTTCCCGTAAATCTATCTAGAAATTGTGGGCCTTTCTGAGGTGCGGGGGGCATTATGAAACTGTTGAAAGACACTTATCCTGAACCGCTTCTAAGCCTAGCTACTTATTTAACCTAACACTCTATGTTTAAGCGCCCCCAGTGCCTTGTGCACTGGGGGTTATTACATTTTGGGGAAGCTCCTAACGCCAGCTCCTTGCTCCCCAGGGCGCATTAGTTAAGCCACTGTATTACGAGAAGCGCGCCCGCCCGCTGAGCCATGCCAGCAACGGTGATGAGCCAGGCCGCTGTGAGCCTTCCAGGGGGAGTCCGTAATGGTGACTCTAACGGCATCCAGCGACGAGCTTCATAGCAAGGCGAGGGTGAGTTGCCAATTCAGTAATTGTCCGGTGTGACCAGGGGCGCGATCGCTGACTCGGAGCGCCCAACGTCCGGCGGCAGAGCTACCAATGGCCCCGATCAAGATCGGGGTATTTTGCACGTTGTATTGCCGATTAAGTTGCTGCTGGTTGCCCAGGGTGCGGCCTTGCAACAATAACTCCTGGCCCGTCGGCAGGCGCAAATACACTTCGACATCGCCTAAATAATCATGCGCCAGGGTGACGTGAACGGTTAAATCTTGCACCGTCCCCGTGGTGCGAACCTGCTGGGGACGGCTCACCCCAGTAGCCTGATTATCCGGAATCGAGGTCAGGAAATCATCCTTAAGCGCCACCGTGCGGGTATAAGTGCGGCCCTGCCATAACCGCCGTTTCGCCTCCATCACGGCCCGGTAGGCATTCACCCGACCGTAGCCAAACCATTGGGAGTGACCTTGCTGGTCGTAGGTACCGTAACGGGTTCCCAGTTGGGGGTCGGGGGTAGTATCAGTGATTTTGTCTGCCGTTTGTTGCAGAATTTGCTTCACTGCGCGTGCCGTAAGTGATGGATTGGCCGACAAGACTAGAGCCGCGACTCCGGCCACCTCTGGACAAGCGCTCGATGTGCCGCCAAAGGTGTGGGTATAGGCATCGAGATCGTAGCCTGCGGTGCCGGTGCGATCGCTAGTCACCATGCCTCTACCGGGGGTTGCCGTCGCGATCGGCGGCCCGGTTTTGATGCTGCCCGTCTCCGGCAACGACACCGTGGGATGTCCATTATTGCTAGGCGCGGCCACCGCCACATCCCGCCCCCAATTGCTGTAAGCCGACTTGCTGTTGAGACTGGTGCAAGCTGACACCGTAATCACGTCGGGATGCACCGCGAACCCGCTCAGCCATGCCGTCTGCCCGCTCACCGCATTGCGCGGCCAGTCCCGTTCGTTCACGGTGCCATGCACGGGACGGTTGGCATTCCCCGCCGAAAACACAATCACACAGCCTTTGCCATCGCGGCCCTGAGTGGCCGCTTGGGTCAGCACCAAGCGTTGCCGTAGCGACAGGGGATACTTAATCGCTGCGGGTGACCAGCTACAAGAGATCACGGCCGCCCCTTGCTGCATCGCCCACCGGAACATTTCTTCAATGGCCGCATCGTCTAAAAAACCCGTCATCCGCAGAGGCATCAATCCACAGCCGGGGGCCACACCAACAATGCCGCTGGCATTTTCTTCGCCGATCGCCAGTCCCGCGCAAGCGGTGCCGTGATTATCGGTTGTCGCATCGGGCAGGGGGACGGCATCCTGCGCTTTGAGGTCTTTGGGAGCCACAATTTTGCCGAGGCCCTGCAAATCGGGATGAGCTAGGTCAAAGCCATCGTCACATACGGCCACCACCACCGAGCGCGTGCCACGGGTCAAATCCCACGCAGCTTCGGCGGCAATGTGGGCATTTGGCTGAACTAAAGCGCTGACCACTGGGGTCAGGTGCCACTGCTGCCGAAATAAATTGTCCGTAGGGCGATATTGCGGCGCGGTGGCCATCACTACGTTCGGTTCTGCCGTCAACACTTCGGTCAGCCGCATCAAGTGATTGGCAATTTTGAGGGGATTTTCACTCGCTGACGGCGTCACGCGATACACAAACGTGTTGGGAATGCCTGCCAGTGTTTGGGCGATCGCTAATCCCGGCGGAGCCGCGATCGCCTGCCGCTGGGCTGCCATGACGGCAGGGGCAAATTGCACAGTGATCTGGTCAGTGAGATAAATCCAGCTGCGGGGACTCGCCGCTAAGCGATAAACCCGACTGGCGAATTGGACCCATGCACTTTGCCGAGCCGCCGCGAGGGCCGATTCTAAGTGATCCGGGGCCACTTGCCATTCCACCAGTTCACCGCGGGCGACCGGGCGCACGGCCAGTGGCGCAATGAGCGATCGCAGCTCATCTACGGCGGTCGGGGCCGTCAGGCGCGTGGTGAAGCGATCGCTCACCCGACTCAGCAACAGTTCTTCCCCCCCCCGCTGTAAGATGAGCCCGGGTCTGGATTGGTCGCTACGATTGGTCATCCCTGCACCTCTGGAACCTGGCATCGACCGTCAGCGTCTAATCGCCTTGGCCCGCGATCCGGTCGCTGATCAGACTCAACGCCGACGCTGTGCCTCAACTGTAGTCAACGCTAACGCCGTTGGTCGCAAGTTAGGTTTTAACTTCAAGTTTCAAGTGAAATGGTAAGATACATCGGTATTTTTGCATTCCGTCAACATTTGCACTCAGGTTCCCCCATGGCTGTTCATTTCTCTTCCGATTTTCGTAATTTGCACCGTTGGCTTGGCGGTAGCTTGCTAGCGCTCGGCCTAGTCGGGGGCCTGGGCTCCACCGTGCTTGCACAAGAGAATGACAGTCCCGAGTCTGAAGTGCGGCGCATCGACTCGGTATCGACCAGTGAATTTAGCGTGCCCCATGCGGACAAGCTAGTCGCCGAGGGGACAGCTGCGATCGCGACTCAAGACTACACCGAAGCGATCGCGAAGCTAGACGAAGCCCGCGAACTCTACAACCAGCTATCCCTTTTCTATCAAGAGCTAGCGCAAATGTTCTTTGGGGTAGATACGCGGCAAAACCGCAGCAACCGTGATCTGGCGATCGAAGCCGCCCAAAAGCGAGACGAAACCACCTACCAACTCGCACTGATTTATCGCAGTCAGGGTCAACCTGAAGAAGCCATTCCCCTCTTCATGGAAGTGCTGCGCAGTCAACAGCCCACTCGGGACTTGGGAGAGCAGGCCTATCAGCAACTATTCGAAATGGGATTTGTGGAAGCCCCCTACCAATTTAATTAAGTCGGGAAAACGAAATTGATAGACTAGGGCAAACACCCGTTCACCAGAGGAAAAGCATGGTCACAGCTGATCAAGTCATATCAATGATTCAAACCGAAATGCCTGACGCGGAAGTGAACGTTAACGACTTAACTGGCGGAGGCGACCACTTGGAAGTTACGGTAGTGTCGGAAGCGTTCGCTGGGCGCAGTTTAGTGCAGCAACATCAGCTGGTGTATAAGGCTGTGCAATCCGCCATGTCTAGTGAGGCCATCCACGCCCTCGCGCTGAAGACTTACACCCCAGACATGTGGTCAAAAGTTGGCCAGAGTGCTTAATGGCTGATTCCTTTTTCTTTTTGTATTTGTATTTGCATCCCAACGACGAGGTAATCCCCCATGGCTCCAGAGGTTAAAGAACGCATCGAAACCCTCATCAATGACCACAAAATCGTGGTGTTTATGAAGGGCAACAAGTTGATGCCCCAATGCGGTTTTTCCAATAACGTAGTCCAGATTTTGAACGTTTTGGGCGTTCCTTTTGAGACGTTTGATGTGCTCTCTGACTACGACGTGCGTCAGGCCATTAAAGAATATTCCAACTGGCCCACGATCCCCCAGGTTTACCTGAACGGTGAATTTCTTGGTGGCTCTGATATCTTGATTGAGCTGTACCAAAATGGTCAGCTGCAAGAGACGGTGGAAGTGGCTTTAGCGTCCTAAACGTCGGTCATCTGATTAAAGATTAACTCCGGTCATTGACTTGAACGATTGCTTGCCCAGTCAGATTTTGCATCTGGCTGGGCATCGTGTATTTGACTTGTTTGGGGAGCAGTCAACGGCACGGGCGCGTATCCCCAGCAGCAGAAAAGAAGCACCGCAACTCATGTAGGTCATTCATCGGGGTTGGGGTGGGCATGTGGTTCGCCAGTGGAAGTAGCAATATGAGCTTAGCGGGTAGGCCAAAGCGTGAGCTGCATCGGGGCACCTGACAATAGTTGTCTTAAGGCCGTTACACATTACAAATCAGCAACTGTAGCTGATGCGATGTCAGTATTTGGGTAGGCTTCAGAAATGGTGCAGACTTTGCCTTTCCTCGGCGAGGCTATTAAGTCCACACATCCTACCCTGATCCCAGAGGACGAAGGGACAGGGAGGATGTAGATGTGGGCGCGGCTTCCCGCAAGGGTGGCGGATGGATAACGAAATTTATGCCATCGAGTACCTAGGACCTGTGATCATTTAGTCATCAAAGCCTTGCGGCAAAAGGACGACAGGCCCTAGTTTAGTTCAGGAGTGCGGGCGCGGTAATGCTGATCCCACCAGGTCTCTGGAATTAATTGATGACGCGCCCTAGACTCCAAAATGCGACGTTGCCCCCTTCTTTCTCAAAATGCTGCGAGGAAACCAGCGTTCACAGCCTCCCGGAGTACGGGGATTTAAGGGGCAAGAAGACATCTTCCGAGCCGGGCAGGTGGCTGGTGTGTATCAGATAGCTGGATCAGGAGAGAAACTGCAGGCGGTGAAATCCACCCCCATGTCAACCCTTCACTTTTATCCCTGAATAAGGTTTAACGCCGCTCAGGGCATTCCCCATTCATCGATCAGGAGCACGCAATCATGTTAGTGAGGTGGCCTCTCTTTCCAACCTGGCGACGGGAAACCTTTGGCCTCGTGGGCCTGATGGTGCTGGGGGTGTTGGGAAGCTATTGGCACTGGTCGTTTTTCTTTAATATTGATTTTCTGTTTGGCTCCATCGCCGTATGGTTGGTGCTGTGTCTTTATGGTTTGCGATGGGGGGCGATCGCTGCGATCGCTTCGGCCAGCGTTACCTATTTCCTGTGGCATCATCCCTACGCCATCATCATTTTTACCTGCGAATTTTTGTTTGTCGGTCTGCTCTACGAGCGCTACAAACTCAACCTGGCTATCCTGAATTGGATTTATTGGATTGCCATTGGCATCCCTTTGGTCTGGCTGTTTTATCGTTACGCCCTAGGGGTCGAGCCGACCCAAGTCCAAATTGTCATGCTCAAGCAGGCAGTGAATGGCATCTTTAATGCCCTGACTGCCAGCCTGCTCTTAACTTACACATCGCTGCACCGCTGGTTGGGGCGGCCTCAAACCTGGAGTGTCCTGTCGCTGCAACAAACCCTGTTCAATATTTTGGCGGCGTTTGTCTTTTTTCCCACACTCATCTTTATGGCGATCGGCAGTTACCAAGTAGTCGACAATATTAAGGCTGAGAAAACTCAACAGCTTCAAGATGCGACCGCCCATGTGGATTTTCTGATCAATAATTGGTACCAACAACATCAGCAGGCCATGGTCGCCCTGGAACCCCTAGCGATGGATGTGATTACCGATGCTACACGCCTTCCGCAAACGTTAGAGGTGCTACAGCAGCAGGCCAAAATCCTCACCACGGTGATTCCTGATTTTCAAGAAATCGCGATCGCCGATCGCCAGAATCGAGTGCTTGCCGCAGCGCCCAGCGGCAGTGAGGGAGAACGGATGCCCAGCCTTGACCCGAGCCCTGAATCAGGCATCCCGAATACGCGACTCATCACCGAAGGGGTTACTCAGTCGGAGGTGGTTATCCTACAGCAAGACATCTTTCGCCATGGCCAGCTAATCGGTAACATTTGGGGACAAATTGATCTCACTGGCTTACAGCAGTTGATGGCTGATACGCTCATCGGCTTGCCGATGCAAGCCACCCTGCTCGATCGCCAACAACAAGTGGTTACCAGTACCGTCGCCGGATCCCCCCCTGGTAGCGTACTCACGATTCACCAATCAGGGGAACGATTGCCGATTGCGCCTCAGATTTATCAATGGTTGCCGACCGATGGCAGCCCAGTCGCTATGGTGCGCTGGCGTAATTCCTCATTGATCATGGAATCACCCCTGCAACCCAGCACACCGTGGACTTTAGCCCTAGAGTCGCCGGTCGCCGATCAGGTCGCGATGATCGAAAACTTTCATACCCGTAACCTCTCAATTTTGATGTTGGTGTCGGGGCTGGCGTTTGCTTTGGCGACCTTGGTCAGCCAAAAACTCCTGAAACCCCTGTCACAGTTGGCCCAAGTGACGCACAATTTGCCGAACCAACTGATCGAAAAACGCCAGATCGCCTGGCCCCAAAGTCCGGTTTATGAACTCACCTCTTTAGTCCGTAACTTTCAGCAGATGGCGACTACGCTCACGCAAAAATTCCAGGAAATTCAGCAGGCCAAGCAAACCGCCGAAACTGCTAACCAGGCAAAAAGTGATTTTTTGGCCACGATGAGTCATGAGTTGCGCACCCCGCTCAATGCCATTCTCGGATTTGCTGATCTGCTTTACCGCAACCCGACTCTGGCGGAATACCACACCGAGTTACAGCAGATTCACCAAAGCGGGGCGCATTTGCTCGAACTCATTAATGATGTGTTGGATCTGGCCAAGATTGAGGCGGGACGCACCACACTCCATGAAACCCACTTTAGTTTGCGGGAACTGATCGATCATTTGGCGTCCACGTTCAGCCTCAAAACCGCATCCCAGGGGATTCGCTTTGAGGTGGAGCGATCGCCCCAATTGCCCACCTTCATCCGGGCCGACCAGCGGAAACTCCGCCAGGTACTGCTTAATTTGTTGGGCAATGCCATCAAATTTACTCGGGAGGGACAAGTCACCCTCAGAGTGACGCATTCTCTCGATGGCAGCGGGCCGGGGAACGGCGATCGCGCTTGGCTACAATTTGAGGTGAGCGATACTGGCCCGGGCATCCCCCCCGCCGATCAAAAGCGTCTGTTTCAAGCTTTTTACCAAACCCAAACCGGTAAAAATAGTCAAACGGGCACCGGCTTGGGACTCCGCATCAGCGATCACTTCGTCAGCCTGATGGGGGGCAATCTATCCGTCACGAGCACCGTCGGCCAAGGTAGCTGCTTTGGGTTTGCAGTGCCCGTACAAATTTCAGATGGCGGCGATGAGTTGCCGCCGCAGCCTCGGCAGGCGATCGCGATCGCCCCCAACCAGCCGTCGTATCGTTTACTCATTGTGGACGACCATCCCAGCAACCGCTTACTGCTGTACCAACTGTTAAATCCACTCGGCTTTGAGGTCAAAACAGCGGCAAACGGGCAAGCCGCGATCGACCTCTGGGCCGCCTGGCAGCCCCATCTCATTTGGATGGATATACACATGCCAGATTTAGATGGCTACGCGGCCACTCGGCAGATCAAAGCTCAATCGACTGATCCAGAGACCGTCGTTGTGGCCCTCACAGCCAGCGTCTTCGAATCAGAAAAATCCCTAGTCTTGGAAGCGGGATGCGACGATTTCATCCGCAAACCTTTCCAACGAGATGACATTATTGCCATCCTAGAACAGCGTCTTGACGTTAAATTCATCTACGCCCAACCCCCGCCCATTGATCCGCCGACAGCCCAGTCATTAGGCCCCCTATCAGAGCAAGAACTAGATCACTGGAAAACCCTGGATCCCGCCTGGCGCAAAGCTTTATATCGCACTGCCACCCAGGCCGATCAAGCCACACTGCTCGATTTGTTGCAGCAAATACCCGCCGATCAAACAGCACTCCGTCACAAGCTTTACCACTGGATCATTAATTTCAACTATGACAAAATCATGGCACTAGTCGAGGGTTGAGATGACTTCAGATACCCACCCTCCCGCGACCATTTTAGTCGTCGATGATGTCCCTGAAAATCTGCGGCTGCTGACCCAAGAACTACAGCAGCATGGTTATGAAGTGCGCGGTGTGTTAACGGGCAAAATGGCCCTCACGGTGGCACATTCCACCCCGGTGGATTTGATTTTGCTGGATGTGCGACTGCCCGATATGGATGGTTATGAAGTCTGCCAGCGGCTCAAAGCAAACCAAAGCACCGCGTCCATCCCCATCATTTTTATCAGCGCTTTAGATGAGTCGTTGGACAAGGCCCAAGCATTTGCGGTCGGTGGAAGCGACTACATCACCAAACCGCTTAAAACCATTGAAGTGATTGCCCGCATTAAAACCCAGCTCAGCCTGGTGAAAGCACGCCTACAACTGCAGCAGTTTAATCAAGATTTAGAAGCTCAGGTACAACAGCGCACAACGGAATTAGCCCAGGCCAATCAAGCCCTGCAAGCGGAGATGCAGACCCGTCAGCAGGTAGAGGCTGAACTCCGGACGAGCGAAGCGCGCTATCGGCTAATTGCTGACCACATGAGTGATTTGGTGTGCTTACACCAGGTCGACGGGACCTTGCAATATGTCAGTCCGTCTTGCCAATCATTGCTGGGCTACGACCCAGAAACCCTTTGTGGCCAGAACCTTTTGTCGTTCTGCCATCCGGATGATGTCGATTTACTGCGGCAATGCTTTCAGCCGCCAACGGCCCCCGAGCCATTGATTACTAGCTGTTATCGGCTGCGCTGCCAGGCTGGTCATTACATTTGGTTAGAGACTTTGGCGCGCCCCTTGTCAAACGATGCGACTCAAGTGACCGGAGTGGTGACTAGCTCGCGCGATGTAACGCAGCGCCTCAACATCGAGGAACAACTGCGCTATGACGCCCTGCACGACAGTTTGACCGGGCTGCCCAATCGTAATTGGTTATCACAGCAGCTCGATCTGGAATTGGTGCGCTGTCGGCGGCAGAAAAATTGTCAGTTTGGCCTGTTAATGCTTGATTTAGATCAGTTTAAATCAGTCAACGATACCCTTGGTCATTTAATGGGCGACCAACTGCTCATTGCCGTCGCCGAACGTTTACAAGGCTGTTTGCGAGAAACGGATGTAATTGTACGCATCGGCGGCGATGAATTTGTTGTCTTATTAGAAAATACGGGCGATGTGCAGGAGGCCATTCAAGTTGCCAGCCGCGTCAAACACAGTCTCCAAACTCCTTTCAACATTCAAGGCCGCATCTTACGGACATCGGCAAGTATTGGCATTCTGATCAACAATGATACTTACAGCGCTAGCGACGATTTACTCCGAGATGTGGATATTGCCCTATATCAGGCCAAAGAAGGCGGGCGCGATCGCTACGAGATCTTTGGGACCGATATGTTTCAAATGACCCTGAAACGGGTCAATTTGGAAAATGATTTACACAGCGCGATCGACCAACACCAATTTGTTAACTACTATCAACCTATTTATGCTTTGCCAGACTATCAACTGATTGGGTTTGAGGCGTTAGTGCGATGGTCTAAGCCCGGCCAAGACTTAATTATGCCGGGAGAATTCATCGACCTCGCCGAAGAAACGGGCTTAATTGTTGCCATGACACAGCAGGTAATCCAACAAACCTGTGAAGCGATTCAGCACTGGCAACATCACAGTTTAATGACTGAAGATTTACGCATTTCGGTCAATATTTCCGGCCAAAGTTTCCGCGATCCAGAACTGTTGCCCATGCTAGATCAAAGCCTAAAAAAAATGGCAATATCACCGCAATGCCTCACTCTAGAAATCACTGAACGGATTTTGTTAGAGCAGTCTAGCAACATCCTAGATACACTTACCAAAGTCAAACAGCGAGGGATTCGTCTGAGCATTGACGACTTTGGTACTGGCTACTCTTCTTTGAAATACCTCAGCAAATTTCCCATTGATATTTTAAAAATCGACAAGTCCTTTGTCGACGAGATGACCGAGAATAGTCACAGCATTGTACGCACCATTGTTGAGTTAGCCCAAAATCTCAACATGAGCACCGTGGCCGAAGGCGCTGAAGACGAACGGCAAGTACAAGAACTTACCGCGCTTGGCTGTGATGCTGTGCAAGGCTATTTTTTCTCGCCTGCGTTATCTCTGGCCGCCGCGACCAAATTGCTGGCAGACCTGAATTTAAGACAATCTGGGTGAAAGATGAGCAGGCAAGTGGTAAAGGAGATAAATCTCTAGGACTCCCTAGCTTGAGAGCCCCTCACGATTTGGAAGGGGCTAGAAGTATCAGCAGCACCGTCCCTTGCTAGTAGGCGTCTGAGCTACAAGGGGGCATCACTCTCCCGATCAGCCAGCGCGATCGCTCTGTAAAACTTCTGTACTACCGATGCAAGCAGAGACTCAGGCTCAATTCCCCAGTTGGGGGCTCGATCATTGCAGCTGAAGACATCCAACGAGTCCAACCAGCGATCGCGATGATACAGAAAACTTTCGTAAATCGCTTGGCGAAATTGGCGTCGTGTTTCAAGATGGCTTGACATCAGTGGTAGAGCATGAAGATTAATATCCTCTACTACTTTCCTAATCTTCAGTCATCCCGATTGCCCAAAGTCCAGTTGGGAGAAATCTGCATTCCCCCACAAAAAAACTCCACAGCTCAATGTTGCTGTGGAGTTTTTTAGATCATACATGCGCCATGCGCGATCGCTGCTTACTTGAGAGCGACTTTGGCACCAGCATCTTCAAGCTGCTTCTTCGCATCTCCAGCGTCATCCTTAGAAATGCCTTCTTTGATGGCTTTGGGAGCAGACTCCACGATTTCTTTGGCTTCTTTCAGACCCAAACCAGTCAAACCGCGCACCACCTTGAGGATGGCGATCTTCTTATCAGCGGGCACTTCTTCCAGAACCACGTCAAATTCAGTCTTCTCTTCCTCGGGTTCAGCGTCAGCACCAGCGGGGGCACCGGGCATCATGCCGGGCATCATCATCATGCCGCCGCCAGAAGCAGACGCATCAACGCCAAACGCTTCTTCGATCTGCTTGACCAGCTCAGAAGCTTCCAACAAAGACAAAGATTTCAGTTCTTCAAGAATTTGATCAGTTTTTTCAGACATGAGGTCTCTCCTAAGTACAAATCGCGAACAAATCAGTCACGAAACAATTGGACAAGTCACACCAAGGCCGACTACGCCGCCTCTTGGTCTTTTTCGGACACGGCTTTGACGGCACGCACCAGCGAAGATGGAACTTCTTTGATGCCCACGGCCAATTTCTTCGGTACCGCATTGGTACCCACTGCCAGCTTGGTCGGAACGGCATTGATGGCACCAGCGATGCGGGCAATCAACTCTTCTCTCGTTGGCAGTTCGGTGATGGCGTCTAGTTCAGCCGTGCTCAAGGCCCGACCTTCCATCACACCACCGCGAAGTTCAGTCTTCTTGGTGTCTTTTTGGAAGGCTTTGTAAGCCTTAATCGCCCCACCTAAATCCTCTTGAACTAGCAGAAATGCCGACGAGTCCTTAAGGAACTGCGTCATCGGCTGCCAGTTCTCGTCATTTTCAACCGCAATCCGCATTAACGTGTTTTTAGTCACTTTGCAGATTGCGCCTTTTTCCCGCAGGCGATCGCGCAAGTCAGAAATTTGGGCCACAGATAGACCTTTAAAGTCAATCACCATGGCCAATTGAGCTGTGCTCAAAAGCTTCTGTAACTCAGCGACAATCTCCTTCTTATTTTCGAGCGTTCTACCCATTTCGGTCTCACCTCCTTATTGGGTTGAGAGCCAGTCGTCAATCAGCTTTCTGCCCCGATCTAGTCAAACCAAGCATCAAAAAAGCCCCGATAATCACCGAGGCTTTAGAACACTTCCTAGATAAGTTGCGACGTCAAGCAGCAAGCTATCACAGCAAAAGTATTTCCAAACCTCGGTAGGACTTATGAATGCCTACTGTCTTCGGTTACTCATTCAATTGGGAACTGAATTTGTATCCGTAGCGTTATCCCAAATCACGACAAAAAACCAAACCTAGTCAGTCTCCGCCAGCTTATAGTCGCGCAGAGCACTAATATCAACTTCAATCGAAGGACCCATTGTAGCAGACACGTACATGCTTCGCCAATACCGTCCTTTTGCCCCAGACGGCTTATTGCGATCCACACATTCTTGAAGCGCCTTCAGATTTATCAGCAAATCTTGGGCGTCAAAACTAGCCTTGCCAAATTGCACATGCACAATGCCGCTCTTATCGGCTCGAAATTCGAGCTTACCCGCCTTGAATTCTTCAATTGCGGTGGGCAAATCGGTCGTTACAGTGCCCCCCTTGGGAGAAGGCATTAAGCCACGGGGACCTAGCAAGCGACCCAACTTAGCAATTTTTGGCATCATGTCCGGGGTTGCGATGAGGACGTCAAAGTCCATCATGCCCTTCTGGATATCATCAATCAGTTCTTCAGAACCAGACAAGTCAGCCCCCGCATTGGTCGCTTCGGCGACTTTCTCTCCCCGCGCAATCACGGCAACGCGCACAGTTTGGCCGGTGCCTTTGGGCAAAATCACCGTCGTACGCAGTTGTTGATCGGTGTATTTAGGGTCAATGCCGAGACGGATATGCGCTTCTGCTGATTCTGAAAACTTTGCCGTGGCTGTTTCCTTGAGCAAGGTAAGCGCTTCCAGCGGTTCATATGGGCGGTCTTCCACCTTTTCCAGCAGGGCTGTCAGTCGTTTAGAAACCTTTCTTGCCATTGTTTAATCTCCTTGGGGTACTCACGAAGGAAACCTTCTCCCCCACTAAATGAACAATCGAGCGCTCAGCGATCGCCGATCTTGAAATAGTCAACGATGAATCTAGTCAGCGACGGTGACGCCCATGTTGCGGGCAGTACCTTCCACAATGCGAATTGCGGCTTCAATGTCGTTAGCATTGAGGTCAGGCATTTTCGTTTCCGCAATCTCTTTTAGCTGAGCGCGGGTAATAGAACCCACCTTCTCCTTGTTCGGCTGACCGGAACCCCTCTCAATCCCGATCGCTTTTTTGATCAACACTGAAGCGGGTGGCGTCTTCAGAATAAAGGTGAAACTCCGGTCTTCAAATACCGAAATCTCCACCGGTACCACCAAGCCTACTTTTTCTGCAGTCCTAGCATTGTACTCTTTGCAAAACGCCATGATATTGACGCCATGTTGCCCCAAAGCTGGGCCAATGGGTGGTGCTGGGTTAGCTTTTCCCGCAGGAATCGCCAACTTAATCAGTGCAACTACCTTTTTTGCCATCGATCAACTCTCTTTTTGTACCTGATTAAACTCTAGTTCCACCGGGGTATCGCGCCCAAAGATGGAGAGCAAAGCCTTTAATTTACTACGTTCAGGGCTGACTTCAATGACTTCCCCTTCGAAGTCTTTGAAGGGGCCGGACAGCACCGAAATGCGATCGCCGGCTTCCATATCGACCTTCACAACTGGCTGCTGCTCTTGGGTCTGCTTGAAGATGCGCTCTACTTCCGATCGCCCCAGCGGCATGGGTTTGACATGACCCCGACCCCGCCCAATAGCCCGACGCTGCTCAGCGCCCACAAAATTGATGACGTGCGGGGTGTTTTTAATCACCAACCAAGCATCTTCAGGCACTTTCCACTCTTCCAGAGTTTCGTCCCGCTTTTGCTTAATCTTGATAAGCACATACCCCGGAAAGACTTTCTCCTCGGCATCGATGTGCTTGCCGTCCTTGCGCACCTTCTTGACTGGCGTCTGAGGAATCTCAATCTGGATGATATCGTCAACTACATCTAGCGTTTGCAAACGCTGCTCCAGGCTGGCCTTAACTTTTTTTTCGCAGCCAGAGGCGACCTGAACCGCATACCAGCGTAGAGGTCTCTTTCTCTGAGAACCTTCCTCTGCTTGCGAATGTTCTAGCTCTTGCCCCGCATTAAAGTCTGCGTCTGAAACCATTTAAAATACCTGCCTTGAGGCCCAGCCAAACAGCTGATCAATCAGATAGATCAGAGTTGCCGAAAGGCTAACCATCAAAATAACTGCCGCCGACTCGCTAATAAGCTGCTGCCGAGAAGGCCAGACGACTTTTGCCAACTCGTCTTTGGTGCCTTTTAAGAAAGCCACCGCATTAGCATTTGAGGACGACTGCTTGGCCGACGCCTCAGGAGTGCTTTCTTTTTTTTCAGCTTCTTTCTTAGCCACGCGAATCGCCCTATAAAGTCCAAAATCGAAACGACATCAACTGCTATTTTGACAAGAAATTATTATTCAAACATCACCAAGCCCAAAGATTTTGCGGGCAAAACCTTTGGGTCAGTGGTGCTATTCACCCAGCGCGCCCTCGAGGACTCGAACCCCGGACATCAGGTTTTGGAGACCTGCGTTCTACCAACTGAACTAAGGACGCATGTCAAAGCCCCGTGGGGGACTTAATAGTATCACGGATGACCTGGCCCGACCCCTACAAACTCCGGTCAAACCGCTGCTTGAGTCGGGTCGCCTTACCCACGCGATCGCGCAAATAGTAAAGCTTGGCACGACGAGCCTTGCCTCGACGCAGCACCTTAATGCTGGCGATCAGCGGCGCGTGCACCAAAAATACCCGCTCCACACCAACGCCCTGGAAAACGCGCCGAACGGTGATGGCCGCGTTGATACCGCCGCCACGCTTAGCGATGACCGTACCCTCGTAAGGCTGGATCCGTTCTTTGCCCCCTTCCTGAATACTGACGCCGACACGGATAGTATCGCCCACGTAGATTTCAGGAAGATCAGTCTTGATGTAGTCCGCTTCTAGCGAACGAATAGCTTGCTCGGCATTCATAATTTTTAGAAAAGCGCACAGTCTTTAATACTAAGACAAGCTGTTTATAGTTGTCTAGCCCCAACGACAAAGAATTATGATTCACTCCGTTGAGGGCGATCGCGGACATTTGCAACCGCCAGACAACCTGCCACATAGTGTCGGAATCTCAAGTTACACTGCTTTCTAGCGAGTTGTCTAACACTTAGGGGTTACTGGCGGTGAGCATTCGCGAAAGTTTTCGTGAGTATCGATCAGGCGACCTTGGGTTCTGGTTGCCGGGGCTGAGTTGTCTCAAGGTGACAGCAGCTGAGCGCCGGCCGAACTCCCGAGTTCCTGAGCTTTCGTGCAAGTAACGTGAATTCACACCTGAGCGAATATCCAACTTTTTTGAGGCTGCACCGATTTAATTTATGAATTTGTTGTCCCAACTGCTTTCCCGACCGAGTGCTCAAACCCAAGCCAGACGGCGGCGCGTTAAGGGGATTGAGCTCAAAAATGCCGCCGAGATTGCGACGATGCGGCAAGCTGCCAATATCGTGGCGACCGTGCTGCATGAAGTGGCCCAGCGAGTGCAGCCGGGAATGACGACGGCTGATTTAGACACCTTTGCAGAAGCTCGCATTCGTGAACTGGGGGCAACGCCCAGTTTCAAGGGTTATCACGGGTTTCCTGGGAGTATCTGCGCTTGTCTGAATAATGAGGTGGTTCATGGTATTCCTCGACAGCGCAAGGTGATTCGGGCGGGCGACGTGCTCAAAGTTGACACGGGTGCTTACTTTGAAGGGTTTCATGGTGATTCGTGCATAACGATTCCTGTGGGCCAGGTGTCGCCAGCGGCTCAACGCTTAATCGAGACGGCGGAGGCGGCTTTATACGCTGGCATTGAGCAGGTCAAAGCGGGGAACACGCTGATGGACATTGCCGGGGCGATCGAGGATGTCGCTAAAGCCGCCAACTTCAGCATTGTGGAGAATTACGTGGGACATGGGGTCGGGCGCAACCTGCATGAACCGCCGTCGGTCTTCAATTTCCGTACCCGGCAGTTGCCCAATGTGCGGTTAGAAGCGGGCATGACGCTCGCGATTGAACCAATTTTGAATGCGGGTAACAAACACACCCGGACGCTCAGCGATCGCTGGACGGTGGTAACCCTTGATCGCTCAATCTCAGCTCAGTTTGAACACACAGTGTTGGTGACGGAAACGGGGTATGAAATTTTGACTGATCGCAGCGGTCTCTAGCGATTGGCTCCAGCAGTCCTTGAACAGTCGGCCAACCCACCGCTAAATCGTGAAGCCGTTACTAATCGCGGGGATCAGCAGTCCAAAATACGACCAGAGTGCTGGCCGCCTCATTCCTTAAAGGAATTACTGACGCCAAGAGTTGCACTGCGCCGTTGAGTGACATCTGAATCAGGGGCGCACCGCAATATTCGCCAGCATCGGCCGCTTCAGTGGTATACAACCGTGACAACGTGCTTGGCACTTGGTCCGCCGCCTCCGACAAAATAAGGGCATCGGCGGCGGTTTCAACGGGGCGAAAAGTTTCAGTGGTGAGATCAGCCAAGAAACAACTTTGTTCAATGTCCACCGGCCAACCGCTTTCTAGCGAAGCGGCGGCTAGTGCCAGTTGTTGATTCAAGCTACCGACTGGGGAGGCTGCCACCCGTTGTCGGCCAGTTTCTAATAAGGTGGTTTGCTGCGGTGGATTAAAGGCGATCGCGACATCGCTGCCTGGATCGCTGGGTGGCCTTGCATCTGGATTGCTACGGTCAAGGGTGCTGTCGGGCGGGCGGTCAAACGTATCTGATTCTAGTGATTGGCAGTCATCGGCGTCATACGCAATTGGCACCTCGATCACCCAGATCTGCGGCGCGTCTGAGGGAGTAAACGCCACGGTTTTGACTAACTCACGGGCGCGATCGTCAAAGTATTGATAGCCCGTGGATCGTAATGTCACAGGGTCACTGCCCAAGGTACCGTCAGGCTGCACCAGGACGCCCACCTCGACCTGCTCTTTTGGGTCCACGGGCAAACAAATGCCGAGCGGATACGACACATCCGGGATAAAGCCTGCCCATTTTGGGATCTCCAGATCATCGTCCTCAGGCAAGTCGATCGCAGCTGACTCGCGCAAGGTTTGCAACCAGGCTGCTTTCGTCGCGTCAGCCGCTCGGGGCGTGGTGACAGCTGGCCCCACATAGCTTGCCAAAACGGTGAAATAACCATCGGGCAGGCGATCGACGTCAGGGGGCCAGTCACAGTCGGTGTCGTCGTAGTCTACGGCAAGCTCAACTCGGTAAGCTCTGGGTTCAGCCACTTCTGGATATGCATACTGCCGCACTCGGTCTTCAGCAGCGTTATCAAAGGCGCGGTACTGGGTCTGCTGAACGAAGGGTTGATAGGAGTCGAGAGTACCGTCACCATCCACCAAGACTAATATTCGTGCCGCATCTGGGGGCGCTGGCAAACAAATGTTGGCGGCGTACGGTAAAGGCTCGAATATTTTGAGCGGACGGATTTCTAAGTCAGCAAATGTAGGACCGCGATCCCGTAGACTCTGCAACCATAGCTCTCGTCTTTCTGCCGCTTGGCCCTCGGTTAGTTGCAAGCCACTGTAGGTTTTGAAAATTTCAATGTAGTCGCCAAATGGGTCAGCCTCAGCAGCAGTGGCATCGCCAGGGCGATCGGGTGGTCTGCGACCAATGTCACTGGTGGCCCGACCGTCGGTGGGAGACGGCTGCGGATTGGGCTCGGTGGCCTGGTCAGCATTGGGCAGGTCACCAATGAGTTCCGGTGAGCCGACATTATTTGGATTGGGTGAAGGGCGATCGCTCGGGCGGCGATTCCCGCTTTGGGGATTTTGCTGGCGCGGCGCGGCGCGGCCCGCTGGGGCCGTGGCCGTGGGACGAGGGGTGGCACTACTAGGCCGAGCCGTTTTGACTGTCCCAGGGTCGGTGTTGGCCGCAGTGGGTCGCTCCGACGGGGCATCAATTTTAATTACTGCCACCCCGTCTTCCTCTGGATCCGGAGGCGGTAGCAATTCCTCTTCCGCTGGCCCGGTAGGAATGAATAAAACGAGACCATGCAACCCCAATGAGACCAGCAACATCGGGGCAATGAGCCAGCGCCACTGCGGCAAGGTCGAAGTCAGCTTCGGGGGAGTCGGAATGCGGTCTTGCGCCATGGTCTAACAAAACAGTTGGAAAAACGAAGCTAATCACAAAGGCTAGGGATCACGCGAATCCCAGCGAGCGGGGGATGGCAACCTTGGGGTGATGATCACCCACTGGGTTGGGCGCGGTGCTAACAACAACCAGGTCCCCAACTGGATCACCCCACAAATGAGCGTAACGGAATTAAATCCGCCTTGCGATCGCGCCCCAGTTGGAACAATCTATGATGGCATCTTTATGATTCTCAGACCGCCAATTGCGAGTGACCACACTCAACCGATCCATGGGCCTACAATTGGCCGATGGTGGCTGAAATATTGACGTCGCCACTGTCTGATTTTCTCCCCGCAGCGAGCGAATTGTTCACCATCCTGCAAATTTGATGTCCCAGACGGAGACGGATCGGTTCCCCGTGTCTGATTGCCGAGCGACGATTTCCGTAAAACTCCACGCAATATCAGCGGCTGTAACCGCACGGTTGGCACTGCTGATATCGGCGACAATGCTTTGCCGAATTTAACAAAATTGCACAGACCAATCTTGCTGTGTCAGGAAACACAGTATGGTTTGAAATGAGCCTGCTTGCGACAGCACTCGTCCTCAACTTTCGCAGTTTTACATCACTGTTATGTCTCAACCGACGATTGAATCGATTCTCAACGAAAAGCGCTTGTTTGAGCCCGCCGCCGACTTTTCTGCCGATGCTCGCATCAAAAGCATGGCGGAATACCAGGCCCTTTACGACAAAGCCGCCGCTGACCCCGCCGCATTTTGGGCCGAACTAGCGGAGCAAGAACTGCATTGGTTCAAAAAGTGGGACACCACGCTGGACTGGCAACCGCCCTTTGCCAAATGGTTTGTCGGGGGCAAGCTCAACATTTCTTATAACTGTCTGGATCGACACCTGACCACTTGGCGGCGCAATAAAGCCGCCCTGATTTGGGAAGGCGAGCCGGGCGATTCGCGGACGCTGACCTATGGCGAACTGCACCGCGAAGTCTGCCAAATGGCCAATGTGCTTAAAGACCTGGGCGTGAAGAAGGGCGATCGCGTCGGGCTGTACATGCCCATGATTCCTGAAGCGGCGATCGCGATGCTGGCCTGTGCCCGCATTGGCGCACCCCATACGGTAATTTTTGGCGGCTTTAGTGCCGATGCGTTGCGCGATCGCCTCAACGACGCCGAAGCCAAACTAGTCATCACCGCCGATGGTGGCTTTCGCAAAGATAAAGTGATTCCCCTCAAAGCGGCGGTGGATCAAGCCCTAGAGAACGATTCGGTTCCCAGTGTCGAGAACGTGCTCGTGGTTGAGCGCACCAAATCCGGTGTCCCCATGGTCCAGGGGCGCGATCACTGGTGGCACGATCTCCAGCCCACGGCTTCCGGCGACTGCCCCGCCGAAGAAATGGACGCCGAGGACATGCTGTTCATCCTTTACACCAGTGGCACCACGGGCAAACCCAAGGGCGTCGTCCACACCACGGGCGGCTACAACCTGTACACCCACATGACCTTCCAGTGGACTTTTGACCACAAAGACACGGACGTTTACTGGTGTACGGCAGACGTGGGCTGGATTACGGGCCACAGCTACATCGTCTATGGGCCGCTGTCGAACGGGGCCACCAGCCTGATGTACGAAGGCGTGCCGCGACCCTCTAATCCCGGCTGTTTTTGGGATGTGGTGGAAAAATACGGCGTCAACATCTTTTACACCGCCCCGACCGCCATCCGCGCCTTTATGAAAATGGGCGAGGATGAGCCGAAAGCCCGTGACCTGTCTTCCCTGCGCATTCTCGGCACCGTGGGAGAACCGATCAATCCCGAAGCCTGGGTGTGGTATCAGCAGGTAATCGGCGGCGGCCACTGCCCGATTGTCGATACCTGGTGGCAAACGGAGACAGGCGGGTTCATGCTGACGCCGCTGCCAGGAGCCACACCCACTAAACCCGGTTCCGCGACCAAGCCCTTCCCCGGCATCATTGCCGACGTGGTGGATTTGGATGGCAATTCCGTTGGCGACAATGAAGGGGGCTATCTAGTGATCAAGCATCCCTGGCCTAGCATGATGCGGACGGTCTACGGTGACGACGATCGCTTCCGGCGCACCTATTGGGAGCACATTCCGCCCAAAGATGGTCAGTATCTGTACTTTGCTGGGGACGGGGCGCGGCGCGACGAGGATGGCTATTTTTGGGTGATGGGCCGCGTGGATGACGTGCTCAGTGTCTCGGGTCACCGCCTGGGCACCATGGAAATTGAGTCGGCGCTGGTATCGCATCCGGCGGTGGCGGAAGCTGCCGTAGTGGGTCGCAAAAACGAGATTACGGGTGAGGAGGTGTTTGCTTTCGTGACGTTAGAAAGTCATCACCAACCCAGCGAAGCGTTGAAGGGCGAGCTGAAGCAGCATGTCATTAAGGAGATTGGCATCATTGCTCGGCCCGCCGATATTCGCTTTGCGGACTCGCTGCCCAAGACGCGATCGGGCAAAATCATCCGTCGCTTCCTCCGTAACCTCGCGAGTGGCGAAGACATCGTCGGCGATGCCAGCACGATGGAAGACCAAAGCGTCCTCGATAAACTCCGCCAGGGGGCGTAAGGGCTGAGGATCGTTGAAGGGGGCTCTAGGTGTCGTCGCGGAGCTGCTGCAAAATCGCCTGGGTGGTGGGATGCTCAGAGAGCTGATGGGTTTGCCTAGCTGTCAGGGCCTCGCGAATCGTACCCATGAAATTGTTCAGGAAATATGCCCCAGCTGAGCGATCGTTTCTGTTGGCTACGCAGTCTGGGGAACAGCCACGGTCAAATATGATGCTTTGAGAACGTTTGTTTGCCCTGCCGCCCCGCTTGATCTGCTACCCAAACCACCATGAATGCTTTTGTTTTGCGCCGCTACTGGCCCATTCTTGTCATGCTGCTGGGCTTGCGGCTCGTTTACTGGCTGGGGGCGTTTCCCAATCCCGATGAGGCGTATTACTGGCTGTGGGGGCAGCACCTCGACTGGTCATATTTTGATCATCCTCCTTGGCATGCGTGGGTGCAGGGTGGATTTACGGCGGCTTTCGGGCGATCGCCGTTTGTCCTGCGGCTCCCCAACTTGCTCACCACGGGCTTGCTGCTGTGGCTGTATGGGGTCATTTGCCAACGCTTGTATGGTCGTCAAGGGGCAAACGCCTTTGGTCTTACGGTCTTACTGCTGCTGTCTTCGCCATTATTTTTTTTGTTTTTGGCGATGGCCTGGCATGACCATTGGCTGATCTGGTTTGGGACGGTATCGGGCTATTGTCTGATTCGCTTTCTGAGCTGCGATCGCCCCCCAGTTTATGCCTGGCTGTACGCCGCTGGACTGCTCATGGGATTGGCCGGGCTATGCAAATATGTTGCACTGCTCCTCGGTTTGGGCTACTTGGTGGCGATCGCTTCCCACCCCCGCTGGCGATCGCTCTTTACCAACGGACACCTGTATGGCGCGATCGGGCTGGCGCTGCTAGTGATGACCCCAGTCTTTTGGTGGAACTCACAGCATGACTGGGCTTCATTTCAGTTTTACCTAGGCCGTAGCGTACAGGCCGAGTCGTCCACGATTGATTGGTTTGGGCCGATTGGGTTTGTGTTGCTCAGCGCCTTACTCTTTGGCCCGCTGCATAGCTGGCTCACCTGGCAATGCCGTCAGCGGGGATTGATGTCGCCATTTGGGGCGACCTATCAGCGAGTCGCGTTCAGCGTTTTCGCCACGTCTTCGCTGCTGCTGGCGGCGTTGTCCCTGATCGCCCCTGTGCTGTATTACTGGAATATTTTGGCCTACCCGCTGTTGTTGCCGTTGCTAGCGGGGCATTTTCTTAGCCCCCAGCGACTCCACGGAGTGCGCGATCGCCGCCTGCTCCACACCACCCTGGGCTTAGGTATCGTTGTGGCGACTGTATTGGTAGTTCACTTCACCTTCATGCCGCTGACAGCCCTGATTTCAGACACCGGCGATGATGACACCCGCATGGTTTACGGCTGGCTGCCAACCGCTGAGTGGCTCAAGCGCGAAGCCGCCGCCTTCGCCGAGCCGCCACTGTTATTGACGACAGATTATCGGTCAGCTTCAGCCTTGGCTTACATCCTGAATGACCCGACGGTGCTGGCAATTTCAGGTCGCGTTGATCAATTCGACTTTTGGTACAAGACCGCTGAACTCAATGGGCGATCGGGTCTGTTACTAGGAGATGACTGGCATCCGATTTGTCCAACCCACCTGACGATGTTTGATGAGACGACTTCGCCCACCACGTTTTCAGCGCAGCACTGGGGCACTTTTATCAAGCAATACACCCTGGTGCGCGGGAACGACTTTCAAGCTGAGGGAATGACCGCTGATCCATTCAGCCCTGAGTATCCGCTGGCCTTCACCACCGATGGCGAGCAGTGTGCGTCCCCGTAGAGGCAACCAGGACAATTGACAGGCAGGCGCTGACCAGGCAAGCGTTGCATTCAAGCGTCGAGGGTAGCCTCAATCCGACAACGCCGACCTGACAACATCAGTATTGCCCAAACGCTGGCAACCGAATCCCTAATCCCTGCTCCTAACCGTGAGGTTGAACGAGGGGCAGGCAGCGATCGCCCAAGCCGCCAGCAGGCACACAAAAAGGAGCACAGCTAATACGCCATGCTCCTTAAAGACACCCTATACGCAAGTTTGGTTGTTTCCAACCCAGTCAAAACGAGACTTCAAATAACTGAATAATTGACCTGGACTTATGGCTCAGTTTGCAAAGCTTGAGGCTGCAAAAAGGCGACCATCTGGTCGATACCGCGTTGAATGCGGCGGGTCACTGTCATGGGGCTCACGCCAATCCGTTCGGCGACTTCCTTGCGGGATAGGCCATTGAAGAACACATATTCAATGGCGGAACGAGTTTTGTCTTCCAGTTGAGCCATGGCTCGCTGCAACTGCTGACGATCTTCTTCGAGCAACTGCATCCGCAGGTAGTAAGTATCGGGCAGCGTATCGCCTAACGTGATGCTGGAATCAATCTGGTGGCAAACGGTGGCATCGAGGCTCAGGGGCATCCGGTTCTTGCTGGCCATTTTGACTTCACGCCATTCTTCAACCGAGACGCAGAGCGCTTGAGCCATTTCATGATCGTTGGGTTGGCGGCCCAGTTGGCGAATCATTTCGCCTTGGCACTTTTGAGCTTCTTTTTGCAAGTCTTGCCAACGGCGGGGAATCTTAACGGTAGTGCCGCGATCGCGCAGGAAATGTAGCATTTCGCCGCGAATGTAGGGGACGGCAAAGGAGCTAAAGGCACAGCCTTGCACCGGGTTAAAGCGCTCGATGGCACGAATCAGTCCTAAATAACCAATTTGCTCAAGGTCTTCATAGGGCTCAGAGCACTGATGGCTGACCCGGTGGGCAATCTTTCTCACGAGGCCAGCATTCAAACGAACCAAGCGATTACGCAATTCAACAGAAGGCTGATGTTTGTATGCAATCAGCATTTCCATACCGCGAGAGCGAAGAGAAGCAGAAGTCTGGTTAGCCATTTCGATGGATTTCCTTGCGTTTAGAGCGACAGTTTTAGGAAACTAGATTCATTTTCAACATCTAGCCCGTATAACACCATCGTTGTTATACGGGACTCTCAGTACACTGCCAAAAAAGTCTCCGTAGATCTGCTGAATACATATTTGGATAAGCATGTTCAAGCCTGATATGAAAGGGATTCAGAGCCTCCTCTAGAAGCCAAATGCCTTCCGTAATTATGCGAATTTTGATTTCGAGGTCAAAAAAATCCGGATCAAAATAGTTTAAATCACGGAATCTTTATAAGAGTTTCTGGAAAAACTTTTTTTTGTAAGGGCTCAAAAAGACAGTTGACATCTTTCGGTTAAAAACTGTCAAAAAACCCATGATCTGATCTCGAGAACTGGCAATGAGCTTTAAGAAATCTTGCCCAAAAAGGTAGCTGTCTTCACACTTTCTAAATAACAGCTCACTTTGTAAACTTTTGATAAGGCTGGCGTTGTCGGCTGGCCGAACATCCCGGATCTGGGCTGCTGATTATGCGGTTGTGCAGATTTGTCAGGGCGACACGAGCCCGACCATGACTTGGTTGATGCTGATGTGCGAAATCGCCATCAGCAGGTGAGAATCTTGTTACAAACGCCTGCCACCACCTGCATGATCTCAAAATTGACGGCCCGACAAAATGACTGGACTTGGTTGTTGCTGCTATGGGGAGCGGCGCTGTTGCTGTGCTGCATCGATTTAGCGGGAGTGCCGCTGCGGGACTGGGATGAGGGCACGGTCGCGCAAGTTGCCCGAGAAATGAGCCGAGGAGGCACCTGGTCAGCGTGGTTACATCCCCAACTATGGGGCCAGCCGTATCTCAACAAACCGCCGCTGTTGCACAGTTTCATTGCGGTCAGCTTCCAACTCTTTGGGGTGCAAACCTGGGCGGCGCGACTACCCGGGGCCATGTTGACTGCGACTTCGGTGCCGATGCTATATCTGCTCGGGCGTGAGATCTTTCCCGCCCGGCTCTATGCCCTGATGGGGGCAGGAGCTTATTTGACCTGGTTGCCAGTGGTGCGCCATGGTCGTTTAGCCATGCTTGATGGGGCAGTGGTGTGCTTTTTTATTACCCTGCTCTGGTTGTTGCGGCGATCGCAGCGCCAACCGTGGGCCTATCTGGGGGTGGGGGGGTGTTTTGCGGCGATGTGTCTGACCAAAGGTATTTTGGGGGGCTTGTTGCTAGCGATCGCCCTCCTGTGGGTGCTGTGGGATGCGCCGAAGGAATGGCGATCGCCCTATCTATGGGGCAGTTTGGTGCTGGGGGGCATCCCGGTACTCGGTTGGTATGCCCTGCAATGGCAATACTATGGCGACCAATTTATTGATGTCACGTTGTTGAACCAAAACTTTAGTCGCGTTTGGGAGACTGTCGATGATCATCAAGGCCCACCGTGGTATTACCTACTGGAGCTCTTGAAATATAGTTGGCCTGGGCTGATTTTTTGGCCCACAGGATTGTGGTTGACCTGGCGATCGCGCTACACCCCTTGGGCCAAGCTCATCTTGGTCTGGACAGTGGTTTATCTGCTCACGATTTCCGTGATGAGCACCAAACTGCCTTGGTATATTTACCCACTGTATCCGGCCATGGCGATGACGGTGGGGGTAGCCCTCACCGCGACGTGGAATCGCCACCGACACTGGAGCGGGCGCGAGTTAACGCTAAAACGGATTCCCCTGGGTTGGGCGATTTTACTCGCTCTATTCAGTGTGGGCGGGGCGATCGGGCTCGTTTATGCCAGTCCATGGGGACCAGAGCCTTCACTCGCCTTGGCGGCTACTGGTCTGGGCATCATGGTGACGACGGGCCTCGCGGCCTACCTAGCGGCCCGGCAACAAACGCGCTTTATCCCTATTTTGCTCATTGGCCTGTATGCGAGTTTCCTCACCTTAATGCTGTCTGACCATTGGCTATGGGAGTTAGGAGAGGCGTTTCCGGTCTTGCCAGTCGCTAATCTGGTCAATGCGCAGGTGCCCCCCGAGGCAGCTTTATACATGGCGGATTTTTACGATCGCCCATCGCTGGATTTTTATTGCGATCGCCGCGTCGTCGCCCAACCGTCAGCGGTTTTGCTAGAAAATTGGCCCCAAGCAACGCCGATGTATGTGTTGACTCAGAATCTCGAACCCTATCAAAGCGGAGCCCCCCAGACGACAGCCCTGGGGATGGCTGCCGATTGGTATTTGGTCGTGAATCAGTAACCGGTGGGAACCGGCAATCACCGGCAATTCTCCGGTGCGCCAGGGCTAGATTTAAGCTCCTCAACCGCGGGGCAGGTGAATTATCAATTATCGGGCGCATGATCTACGCTGCATCTTGTGACGCTAGCCGCCGCAGAGTTGCGCGCAGTTGACCCGGAAACGGTAGGAGATTTGCTGCCAAATCCTAGCTGATATCAAATCCGGATCACATAATCCCGATTCCAAAAAGAACAAACCGTAGGGGCGAATGGCATTCGCCCCAGGCAAGCGGGGGTAACTAAGAAGGATTTGGTATGAGAGCCCGCCCAAGTTGGGTGCGATTTAGACCATTTGCCACGTCATCTCTTCTCCGGCTTTCAGGGGCACCAGTGCCGATGTTTTCAGCGGTACGGCCTCGGGAATGCGCCAGGTCTTTTTAGTCAGAGTAATTTGCTCGATATTGCGGGGCAGTTGGTAAAAATCGGGGCCATGAAAGCTGGCAAATCCTTCTAATTTATCCAGGGCGTCAACGCTTTCAAACGCTTCGGCATAAAGCTCGATCGCATGGAGGGCCGAAAAGCAGCCTGCACAACCGCAGGCACTTTCTTTAGCGTCCCGCGTGTGGGGAGCGCTGTCGGTCCCCAAGAAAAATTTGGGACTACCGGAAGTCGCCGCTTGCAACAGGGCTTGGCGATGGGTTTCGCGTTTCAAAATGGGCAGGCAGTAGTAATGGGGACGCAGGCCGCCTTGAAACAGCACGTTGCGGCTAAACAGCAGATGTTGCGGGGTGATGGTGGCGGCTACCCGATCCGTAGCGTTGACAAACTCCACGGCGTCGGCGGTGGTCACATGTTCCAGCACAACGCGCAACTTTGGAAACCGCTCTTTCAAGGGCACCAGATGCTGTTGAATGAAGACCTTTTCCCGATCGAACATATCCACCCCGGCCTCGGTCACTTCGCCGTGCAGCAGCAGGGGCAGATCGACTTGTTGCATCGCGTCAAACACGCGATCGCATTTGCGTATATCCGTCACGCCCGAGTCTGAGTTGGTGGTCGCCCCAGCGGGATAGTATTTCACCGCTTTGATGAACGACGTGGCTTGGGCGGCGAGGATTTCGTCAGGACTGGTGTTATCGGTCAGATACAGCGTCATCAAAGGCTCAAAGGTCTGCCCTGGCGGGATCGCCGCGAGAATGCGATCGCGATAGGCGGTGGCGTCAGCTACGGAACGCACCGGCGGTTTGAGATTGGGCATGACAATGGCGCGGGCAAACTGGCGCACGGTGTAAGGCAGCACCGCCTTGAGGGTAGCGCCATCGCGTAAATGTAGGTGCCAGTCGTCGGGCCGAGTAATGGTCAGTTCTGTCATAGGCCCATCATACGGCGCAGGATGGCGGGGGTCGGCGGGTCTTTACGAAGCTCCAAATTCGGCGCTGTACGTCTGGGAGATGAGTCCCCGCAAGATTGAACAACTTGAGAGGGTGGTTAAGCTCCGGGTAGTGCATTTTAGTAAAGGACAGAGGAAATCCTAGAGCGTGTCATCAATTAGGGCGCATCATTGGGGGCGGCAACCGCGTCGGCTGGCGGCGTGATGCCGCGCCGCACCAAGCCCGCATCCAGCGCTTTGAGAAAGGCGAAATCTTGGGCGGGCAGTGGCCGATCGCGATTCGTCGCCTGCGGTTGCAAAATCGTCGCAAACGCGGCCCGAAATTCGGCTGGCCCCAGGGCGATTGGGGCAGTCAAATGGCAAGGAATGACGCGTTCAAAGTGCCATTGGCTCACCTGCTCGACCCAAGCTTGCAACTCCTGTAGACCCCGGTTGAAGATGAGCGTTTGTAAAACGGGTGCAACAAAGGGCCGCCCCCCGCCATGGAGCGCTTCAAACGAGGCGGCCCAATCGGCTTGCCAGCAAAACGGATAGAGGCCGAAGTAGGCCCGCCGCGACCGATCAGGGGCCGCCTTCGCTGCTTTGAAAGCGGTGCCGAGGGTCGGTGTGTCGAGGGAGTTGGGCTGAAAGAAAAAGGCGAAGAGCGCAATGCGGTGCCAGCCCCGTCGCCGCGCCTCAGGGGTATCAACGATCGCCTCATCGGCGCGATCGCGGGCATGAAACAACAGCGGATAGGGATCGAGATGTAACACCGCTGGCGGCTCATTGGGCACCGACACGAGCGCATCGGTCAACAACAGGGTGCGTGTGGCGCGATGGAATAAGGCCACCTCGACAAAGGGGCCTAGCCCAAGCTTGATGGGGCCTAAGGTGGCCCAGTCAAACTCATCGGCAAAGGGCACGGGGCGATCGTCCGTCAGCACCTGCGTGCGCCGAGCGGGCAAGCCTAGCCAGCTCAACGGCAGATTGATTGGAAAACTCCACTGATCAGGCGCGACGTAAATCTGCGCTTGGGGGAAGCGCCGGGCAAACGGGCCAACAAAGACCTTGTGCTCGATGCCCGTCGTAGTGGACTGGATAATGTATCGGACTGAGCCGTAACGGGCTTCGAGCGATCGCATCATGGCTACGCATTCTCCCGTGGGAGCCACCGGCGCGTAGACCAATAGCCCCCCGGATTGCAGTCGCACCACCGTCATGCGAATGGGCACCACCACATAAAAAATGCCCTGGTACTGATCAAACGTCCAAATAGTGTCGGGCACGACCTCTTGCCTGAGGGTGGGTCGCTGGCCGTAGGGATATAGCGGCACCACGGGCCAAAAGGGCCAGGCGCGATCGCGCCTGGGCACCTTGCTGTTCTGCTGCGAAATCGAGTCTTGCCCCGCCATAGTGCTCAAAGATTCGTGCCCTTATGAATTGTAGAGACTTCTGTCGGCGATCGAGCATGGCGGTGATAACGCCCTGGATGAGCAGGCCGCCGATCGTTTAGCCGCTGACCTTGATCGGGGGCAGGGCCGCTGCCCATCCCGACCGAGAGGGACCATGATTTTGAGACTGCGTCGCTCGGTTGAAATGCTGCTGCTGGCCCGAGCTGAATCCAGCCGACCGGCCACGCAAAACTGTAGCGCCAAGGTTTACCAACCTTGGCGCTACGGCGACTTCACATGAGTGGAACCACACGGGTCAGTGCCGCCCCTGCGGCGGGGCGCTAGATCAGGCGATCGCTCCAGCGGTCGCGCCGGTTGTCGTGCCGGTCTCGGCGCTTGTCGCGGGGGTGTCTGACACTTCGGCGTTATGCACAACCAGCACCGAGCAGGGGGCATGGTGCATAACGTAGTTGCTCACACTCCCGAGAAAAAACTCACTCAGGCCGGAGCGGCCCCGATTGCCCACCACGATCATGTCAGCCTGCCAGCTTTCCGCCATATCGCAAATCACCCGGCCAGGGTCGCCTGCCGTTTGGGTAAACTCGGTTTTAACGCCCTGGGTGGTCGCCTCAGCCGCTAACTGTCGCAGTTCTTTAATCCCCTCATGCTCGTAGGTTTCCCATCGTTTTTGGTAGGTTTCCCAAGCGATGCTATCGCTGATGGGGTAGTAGGAATGATAGGCGCGGACAGGGAGGCCCGGACTGCCTTCCTCATAGGCCGATAGGGCGTGGACAATCATCAAGTCTGCTTTCATCAGCTTGGCTAGGCCAATCGCCTTGTCCAACAAATAAGTTTGTAGAGCAGAGTGATCGACAGCCACCAAAATCTTGCGATACATAACAGCCTCCTGACTAGGTGATCCGCCACTGGGGGCGACGGCGATGCCTCAACCTTCGCTAACTTGGCGGCGCGAACATGGGGCCAGTGGCATGAGCCAAGGGCGAACCGCTCGCCATTATCTGGACGGCATCGCTGCTAGAATCCCGCTGGTTTACGGAGAGCGCTGCAAAGAGCGATTCGTAAACGATGGGTCTCTTTGATCTCATTTTAAAGCAGCGGTTTTCGGCTGCCGAGCAGGGCTTAACATGCGATCGCAACTTGCAATAAAACCCAATGAAGCGAGGCCAGTGGTGAGGTGAGAGACGTTATGGCTTGAGCGCTTCATCCAAAATCTGGCGAGCGGTTTCGGCCTGCGATCGCGCGTCACGGTATTTGAGGTTGGTTTGAGCAAATCCTTTTAAGGCTTTAAAGCCATCTTTCAAACTGGCAATTTGCGCTTCGCTAATGGGCTCATCGCTAAATAGCAAGTCAATGAGCTTACGCACTTCGAGGGCTTCCTCGCGCGAGTCTTGCATTTTCAGTTTGAGGGTCGCCAGGTGACTGAGAATCTGCACGGCTTCAACCACCGTGTCTTCCTGGTTTTTGACATCAGCCGTCGGTTCAGGCGTTTTCACTTCAATAAACTGTTGAGGGTCAAATCCATCGGCCAAGTTGGTGGGCAACTGACCATCATCCATCAGTTCTACCAACTGATCCATGGCCTTTTCACGGGCTTTACGAGAATCTTTACCCGCCACGTTGAGAATCACTTCGGGACTCTGAGTCAGGGTGTATTGAACCATAACGATCCAGATAGTTCTTTTGAACTATAAAATCATAGCCGATGCCCAGCGCAAAAAAGCACAATCCACGCAAAGTTTAATACCGCTCTTGGGGCGATCGCGCTTTGAATTCAAAAGTCATGGTTAATATCTGCTGGTCAGAGCGTTTTCCGCGATTCAATTTAGGTGGTTTGCAAAGAGTTGATCTCGCCGCTGCGCATTGACAAGGAGAATTCCCGATGACGAATTCATTGTTTATCAGTACAGCGGAAGCGGGCAGCGGCAAGGCGTTAGTCTCCCTGGGCATTATTGAACTGCTGTTGCGGCGGACAACGCGAGTGCATTTTTTTCGCCCCTTGATTCAAGGCCCAGGTCCAGTAGCGGCGATGATTGCCCCGGAGCAGGAGCAAGACGAAGACATTCACCTCATCGTCAATCATTTTGAACTGAAGCAAAGCTACGAAGAATCCTTTGGCTTGCGATCGCGAGAAGCCCAAGACCTGATCGCCCAACACCGCGCCGACGAAGTCATCGACACGATTATTCGGAAGTTCAAGGCTCTGGAATCGCGGGGCGACTTTTTGCTCTGCGAAGGGTCGGATTATCTAGCGGAAAATTTGGCCTTTGAATTTAGCTTCAACCAAGAGATTGCCAAAAACTTGGGAGCCCCCGTGCTGATTTTGGGCACGGCTCACGATCGCTCAGTCGCCGAAGCCCTAGGCCCGGTGGAAATGGCGATGGAAGCCTATCAGGAAGTCGGGTGCGATATTGCGGGCATAATTCTCAATAATGCGGCCCCTGAAAGGGTCAATGAATTAAAAGAAGAACTATTTCGCCACTTTGGACTGCGCGGTCTGCTGCTGTCGGTAATTCCCCGGCATCCCCGGCTCGCGAGTCCTCGGATGCGGGATATTGCGGCACAGCTGCAAGCCCAGGTGTTGTATGGCCATCGCCGCCTCAAAAATCTGGCTACGAAGCGCATTGTGGCGGCGATGCAGCTGCAAAATTGCCTGACCTGGGTGGAACCGGACTGTTTGGTCATTACACCGGGCGATCGCGGCGACATTATCGCGGGCATGTTGCAGGCCCATCAATCGAGTAGCTATCCAGCTCTAGCGGGCATTGTGCTCTCCACTGGCATGAAGCCTGATCCGGCGATCGCCCGCCTCATTGAAGGGATCCCTGACCCGCTGCCGATTCTCTCCGTCCAGACCGACACCTTCACCACCGCTGCCCAGGTGAATGAGGTACACAGTACGCTCTGGCCCGACGATCGCGAAAAGATCGACCTCAGCATTCAGATGTTTGATCAGCATGTGGACTTGCAGCGCCTGGAGCAGCAAATTAGTGCGGTGCGGGTGCGGGGCATGACGCCCAAAATGTTTACCTACAACCTGATGGAGCGGGCCAAATCCCAACTCCAACACATTGTCCTGCCCGAAGCCTACGATCCCCGCATTCTCAAAGCGGCAGCCATGTTGCTCGACCGGGGCATTGTCAAACTCACACTACTGGGGCATCGCCAAGACGTGCAACGGGTGATCGACAAACATCAGATTCGCCTGAATCTCGATCAGGTCAACGTCGTGCATCCCTCCGAGAGTCCGGCCCTACAGCACTATGCCCAAACCTTTTTTGAGCTGCGGCAACACAAGGGCGTTACCCTCGACAATGCCCTGGATGTGATGATGGATGTCTCCTACTTTGGCACCATGATGGTTTACCAGGGCGATGCTGACGGCATGGTCTCGGGCGCGGTGCATACGACGCAACATACGATTCGTCCGGCCCTGCAATTTGTCAAAACTCAGCCTGGCGTTTCAGTCGTGTCGTCAGTGTTTTTCATGTGTTTAGAACAGCGGGTACTGGTGTATGGCGACTGCGCCATTAATCCCAACCCGACGGCGGAGCAACTGGCGGAAATTGCCATTTCTTCAGCCGATACGGCCCGGGTGTTTGGCGTTGATCCGAAGGTGGCGCTGCTGTCTTACTCTTCGGGGGAATCGGGCAAGGGTGAAGAGGTGGAAAAGGTGCGGGCCGCCACGAAGTTAGCCCGCGATCGCCGTCCCGATCTGCTCCTCGAAGGGCCGATTCAATACGATGCGGCGGTGGACTTGGAAGTGGGCGCACAAAAGATGAAGGGCTCCGTTGTGGCTGGCAAGGCGACGGTGCTCATCTTTCCGGACTTGAACACGGGCAACAACACCTACAAAGCCGTGCAGCGGGAAACGGGGGCGATCGCGATCGGCCCCGTGTTGCAAGGACTCCGTAAACCCGTGAATGACCTAAGCCGGGGCTGCACCGTTGAAGACATTGTCAATACCGTCGCGATTACGGCTGTCCAGGCCCAGACGGCTCCCGGTGCTGTCGCCACCGGCTGACCGTCGGGTGGTCGCGGGGAATCAGTGCGTTTCTCGCCCACAACATAGCTGTGAAACAGCCTCTCTACCGTGGCGGTTGAACGCCAAACGCTGACAGCACCATTGCTAGTTTGGCCCAGGAAGGCCGTGTGGTTCCGCAATGGCGCGGGGTGAGAGACCGCCAAAATTCTGACGCCCAGAACAATTTCTCATCGCCCTCTCAGCGATCGCTCACCCGAGAGTCAAGGAATGCAAAGACACTGGAGAAACGTTATTTTCTGGATAGAGATTTTTCTATCTGCGTAAAGTGACGCGTTGGTTGAGGACGATGATCGGCTCCTTAGCTAGCTTTGCGCACTGCCGCTTCGCGACGGCATTAATGCAGGCGTTCACACGGTCATTTTTGGGTCTTTTGAGGGTTATGACTTCTACTCAATTTCCCCGCCAGCTTTGGCGTCCACAACTGGCAACGCTGTTCATGATGGGGGGCTTGGCGATCGCTGCTGGCATCGCGATCGCCTGGTTCAGCGGTAACGATGCCATTAACACTATTTTTGAACAGCTCGATCATTTACAGCAGCATCCCCCCGGGTGGGCCATGACACCGATGGTCATTGGTCACTATTTTTGGTTTTGGGCAACGGCGCTGATGTTATTGGTGTGGGGCATTATGCAGGTTTCGCCCACGCCGTGCCCCTGGTCACGCACAGTCGTGGTGGGCATTTTAGGCGTCTTAACGCTGCGCTATCTGAGCTGGCGCATCACCTCAACCCTCAACCTCAGCACGCCATTAAACGGCGTCTTTAGTCTGGGTTTACTGGCGCTGGAATTATTGATTCTGTTTAGCGGCCTGGTGCAGCTATTTTTGCTGTTGCGGGTGCGCGATCGCCACAAAGCCGCCGACCAACTCTCGCAAATGGTCAGCAGTGGCGAGTATCGCCCCACCGTCGATGTGCTGATTCCGACCTATGACGAGCCGGAGTTCATTTTGCGGCGCACGGTCATCGGCTGTCAGGCGATGGACTATGAGCCCAAAACGGTGTACTTGCTCGACGACACCCGTCGCCCCGAGATTCGCGCCCTCGCGGCAGAACTCGGCTGTGCCTACCTCACCCGCCCCGACAACCAGCACGCCAAAGCCGGTAACCTCAATCACGCGGTTCCCCAAACCCAGGGTGAGCTGCTCGTTTGCTTTGATGCGGACTTTGTGCCGACCAGAAACTTTCTCACCCGCACCGTGGGCTTCTTTCAAGATCCCCAAGTGGGCTTGGTGCAAACCCCCCAGAGCTTTTACAACCCTGACCCCATTGCCCGCAACCTGGGGCTAGAAGATGTGCTGACGCCAGAAGAAGAGGTGTTTTATCGGCAAATTCAGCGGGTGCGAGACGGTGCCGGAGCCGTGGTGTGTGCCGGTACCTCCTTTGTGGTGCGCCGTTCTGCCCTGACCGACATTGGCGGTTTCGTCACCGAAGCGGTGAGTGAAGACTTTTTTACGGGCATCCAACTCGCGGCCAAAGGGTATCAACTGATTTATCTGAACGAAAAGCTCAGCGCTGGCCTCGCGGCGGAAAACATCGCCGCCCACGCGCTCCAGCGGGTGCGCTGGGAGCAAGGCACCCTACAAGCCTTTTTCATCAAATCCAATCCGGTCACCATTCCAGGGCTCACCCCGATTCAACGGTTGGCGTATTTTGAGGGATTGATCCACTGGTTTAGCAGCATCGCCCGCGTGGGCTTCTTGGCGATGCCCTTGGCCTACGCCTTTCTCGGGGTCATTCCGCTGCGGGCCACCGAGTCGGAACTGCTGTATTTTTTCCTGCCCTTTTATCTGGTGCAGCTTAGCGTATTTTCCTGGCTCAATTATCGATCGCGATCGGCCCTGCTCTCCGACGTGTATTCCCTCGTGCTGGCCTTTCCCCTGGCCATTACGGTGTTTCAGGTGATGATGCGACCCTTTGGCAAAGGGTTTAAAGTCACGCCCAAGGGCACCGCCAGCGATCGCTACCATTTCAACTGGGCCTTGGCTTGGCCCTTAATGCTGGTATTTGGGCTCACAGCGCTGAGTTTGTGGCTTAACTTGGGTCACTGTTTGATGACGATGGCGAATCCCACCGAGCATTGGCGAGGGCTCGGCATTGGTTGGCTGTGGAGCGGCTACAACTTGATGATGCTAGGACTCGCCTTGTTGGTGTTGCTCGATGCCCCCCGTCCGAGCCCTTACGAGTGGTTTAATGTGCGCCGTGTCGCCCGCCTCCAGATCACGATGCCCGATGGCACCCAAAAGAGTGTGTGGGGTACAACCACCATGATTTCTGAGGTGGCCGCCGAGGTCGAGCTGACGAAAGCGGATTTGCTGCATACTCCCATCGCGACGGGGACGCCGATCGCGATGGATCTCGCTGACGAGCACTTCACTCTGCCCGCCACCTTAGTGCAGCAACGAGTCACCGACGGCCTGCCCAGCCTGACTCTTCAATTCGCCGCACTCGATTTGCCGCAGCACCGCCACCTTACCGAACTCCTATTTTGCCGTCCGGGCCAGTGGCAAAGCCGCTGCTCCCCCAATGAGTTGCAGTCGCTCTGGCTGATTGTGACGTCATTGCTGAAACCCCGCTTTTTGACGGAGCGCTCCCCCCGGCCCAAACCGGTGTTGCTCTCTCGCGGTTAACGGCAGTCCCACCTTTAGGAGAAGCTGCACACTATGTTGCTGCGAGTGCAGCCTGAGCAGCGAGTGCAGCTCGGCGTAAGGCCGCTGAGTACCAGTGCAGCGTCAAGACTGGCCTTTGATTTTTTAACGTCAGTTCGGATGCAGCCAAATCCGGTTATGTTCCCCGTCAATGGCGGAGATTCAGGCTGCGGATGAGGCTGACAATGCCGCTGCTTCCTGATCTCGAACTCGGTTGGTTAGGGCTCCAGACCATGGCTCTTGCCGATGACCCAACTGCGACGAAAGTAGCGAGCGAGGCTCGACTCATTGAGGGTGAGGCAGATGGGGCGACCGTGGGGGCAAGTCTGAGGTTTGCGGGTACGCTGCCAGGCGTTGAGAATCTGCTGCATAGCGGCGGGCTCGAGGGGGGTACCGTTACGGATGGCGGTGCGGCAGGCCGTAGCGACCAGGGCACTGTCGAGATTGCCCGTTTGGCTGAGTTCGCGGAGGGCGGCGGCGCAGTCGGGGCGATCGCGCAGGGGGGCGGGCACCGTGCGCACTGTCCACAAATCCGGGCCAAACGGCTCCACCGTCAGACCAATAGTTTGCAGCTGCTCCACTTGGCGATCACTCAGGTTTGCCAGGGTCATCGCCACGGGCAGTTCGACGATTTCCCAGCGATCGCACAACGCCTCGTACAGCACGCGCTCATGGGCAATATGTTGCTCCACTAAGCAAAGCCCCGCCGGGTGTTCCGCCAAAATGTAGCGATGGTGAACTTGAGCGATCGCCTTCAGGCCCAGGGGAGTGGGCACGTCGTCCCCGTCCTCATCGGCGGTCTGGTACTGACCACCGGGTTCAGCTAGTTTGAGCAACTGGGTCAGGCGTTGATGGCCGTCGCCCGGAGTGGTCTCAATCTGAGCGGTTTGCAACAGGTGTTGAATGGCCGTTTCTACCCCGGTTAACCACTGCGGCAAATGCTGTAGATAGACCTTGGACTTATCCGGGGCGCGGTGCCAGTCGATGTGGTGGGGCGCGGCTTGCAGGTGCAAAAAGACCACCGGAAACCGATCACGGGGCAGCGATCGCCGCAGCACTCGCAAAATCTGTTCGGTGAGCTCCGGCACCGCGATCATGCGACCATTCAGCGCTGTGAACAGGCCATCGGGACGACGGCGATGACAGCGATCGGGCAACCCCAGCAGCAGGTATAGACTGCCGTTGATGTCGGGTAGTGCCACAGTCTGGCACTGGTCGCGCAGATCGGTAACGTTCAGGCGGGGCAATACCTGCGGTAACAGGTTGAGCGCCGAGGCCCCCGGCCACAGGGTAAACCAGGGGCGATCGTTCAATAGTGCCTGCCAGGTCACATGAGGATGACACAAGGCCAAGTGCTGAATGCTTTGCTGCATCACGCGCAACTGCGATCGCTCAGACCCCGCTTGTCGCCGCGACGGCATGGGATAAAACAGCTCCTCGACCAACACTCGGGTGCCGGGAGCCATGGCCACGGGCGTGACCTGATTGGGGCGGCCAGTGCGATCTCACCTCATGCAAAAACCGCTGGCCGCCCGAGCTTGGGGGCGACTGCACACAGTCAGGCGCGCCAGGCGACTCAGACTGTGCAGCGCCTCCCCCCGAAAGCCCAAGCTATGAATATTCCAGAGGTCAGCTTTGTGGGCGAGTTTGCTGGTGCTGTGGGCCGTGGCGACCTGGCGCAAATCGGCCACCTCTAAGCCGGAGCCATTATCGGTCATTTGCAGTTGCCAGGGCGGCGATCGCACCTCAAGCACAATGCGCGTCGCCCCGGCATCAATGGCGTTTTCGGCGAGTTCTCGTACCACTGCCGCCGGAGAGTCGATCACTTCTCCGGCCGCCATGAGTTGCACAATGTCGGGCGGCAGTGGTTGAATGCCTGCCATGCGGTCGCACCCCAGCACACAAAAAGGGTGGGCACAATGGCCCACCCCCCATGCTAGCGATAATTACGCAGGCAACTCCCGAATTTGCGCCCGATTAGAGAATCTGCGACAGGAATTTCTTCGTCCGGTCTTCTTGCGGATTGCTAAAGAACGCTTCCGGTGTGTTCTCTTCGATCAGGTAGCCGCCATCCATCAGCACCACGCGATCTGCCACCTCCCGCGCAAAGCCCACTTCGTGGGTCACACAGACCATGGTCATGCCCTCGGTGGCGAGCTTGCGCATCACGTCCAGCACTTCCCGCACCATCTCCGGGTCAAGGGCGGAAGTCGGCTCGTCAAACAGCATCACTTTGGGCTGCATCGCGAGGGAACGGGCGATCGCCACCCGCTGCTGCTGACCGCCCGAGAGCTGACCAGGAAACTTCTGCGCCTGCTCCAAAATACCGACCCGCTCTAAGAGCTGCATGGCGACCTCTTGCGCTTTGGCCTTGGGCCAGTGCCGCACCCAAATCGGTGCCAGAGTGACATTTTGCAGCACCGTCAAGTGAGGGAACAGGTTGAATTGCTGAAACACCATGCCGACTTCTCGGCGAATGGTTTCAATGTTTTTCAAGTCGTGGGAAATTTTGATGCCATCGACTTCAATGCTGCCCTTTTGATAAGGCTCTAGAGCGTTGAACGTGCGAATAAAGGTGGACTTACCCGAACCCGATGGCCCCATCACCACCAGCACCTCCCCCTTGTAGACGTTCATACTGACGCCCTTGAGGACGTGGAAACCGTTGTCGTACCATTTCTCCACGTCCTGCGCCACGATTACAGGTTCGCCAGCTTGATTGCTAGCGGGAATGGTCTCGGTTTGAAACTGAGTCATGGGTCAAATCTCTATATACCTAAGGAATTGGATAGTCAGGAGGGGGGTAATCACACTGGAGCAAAATTGGTGACACAGGTCAACAACTATACATATTGTGCATCAGGATACCGGTCGGCTGACTTTCGAGCTGTCAACTGTTACACGAAGCCAGTTAGTGTCCCGTGTTGAGCAGTTCTTCAATTTTGCGGCTGCCGAGGGACATGGCGTAGCAGAAGAACCAGTAAATAATGCCGATAAACAAATACACCTCGGCGTACCGCCCCAAATAACTCGGGTTCGCCAGAATCGAGCGGCTAATTCCCAGCAGTTCCGCCAAGCCGACAATCGCCAGCAGGGTTGTGTCTTGGAACAAACTAATGAACTGACCGACAATGGCCGGAATGGCCGTCTTCAGCGCCTGGGGCAGCACAATCAAACTCAAGGTCAGTGGCGTGTTTAAGCCCAAAGAAGCCGCTGCTTCTCCTTGACCCCGAGGCACCGCCTGTAAACCGGCCCGCACGTTTTCGGCCAAATAAGCGGCACTAAAAATGGTCAAGCCGATGATGGCTCGCAGCACTCGGTCGGGGCGCATCCCTTCCGGCAGGAACAGGGGAATCATCACCTGACCCATAAACAGAATCGCAATCAGCGGCACGCCCCGAATCAATTCGATGTAGGCGATCGAAATCCATTTCACCACCGGCAAACTGCTGCGGCGACCCAGGGCCAAAATCACTCCCAGTGGAAAACAGAGGGAAATGCCACTCACGGCCATCAGCAACGTTAGCACCAGGCCGCCCCAGTCGTTGGTACTCACCGGGTCAAACGAAAACCCGACAAACCCCAGAACTAATCGCAAAATTGCAAAGGTGACCACAAACCCAATGGCAAAGACCCACAAGGAGACCTGGAAGCTGCGGGGAATGATGAAGACCACCAAGCCCAACAAACTGGCAACGACGGCGATCGCCACCACCCAAGCCACCGGCGGAATCAGGTACTGGAATAGAATGCCTGGCAACACGAATAGCAAGGCTAAGGAAGCGATCGCGGAGAGCCCGATCGCCACCATTTCCCCAGCTTGCTGCCCCCGTTCATTAATCACAGGAACTAGCTTTGACCTCAAGATCCAGCCTGCCCCTAATCCCACGACCAGAGCAATCAAGCCAGCCAGCAGCGTTTGACTAAAGGGGCCACCGCCAATCAGCCAAATCGAAACGAAGTAAGCGACAAACCATAGGGACGATACCCAAGTACCCAAACCGGATGCTTTTTGTCCCCAAGTGCGACCCACCCAGGCCATACCGGCGACGATTGCCACCATCAGCAACAGCTTGGGACTGCTAGGCCGAGTCGGCGGAAAAATCACAAACCCCGCCGCGACGATGGCAAAACCAATCAACACATTGCGGCTAAAGAGTTTGGGCAGATTGCGGGCCAAGACGCCCCAAGACAATCCAGATAGGGCACACATCAAGCCCAGCAAGATCCAGATGCGCCAGTATTGGTCAATCGGATATAGACCCGACATAAACAGGCCGACATTGTTGGGAATGACGACCCACTGGGCCACTGTCACTGCCCATGTGAACATACTGAAAAGGCCATAGCCCAAAATCGAGACCACCACAATGGTCAAGATGCTGTTGACCCAGTCGCTAAATAAATTCTTCTTTAGCCACTCCCTAGCGCCCAGCCGTTTTACTGCAGGAGCGGTTGACATGTTGTCAGGTGTAGTTGTGGTCATGGTTTAACGCTCCTTAAACTGCACGGTTTGGTTCAGCGTATTCATCCCCAAAGTGATCATGAGGTTGATGATGAGATAAGTCGCCATCAAAATTACAAAGACCTCAATCGGTCGGCCCGTCTGGTTAAAAGTGGTATTCGCCACGGAATACAGCTCGGGATAGGCGACGGCGAAGGCCAGTGATGAGTTCTTCGCCAGGTTCATAAATTCGCTGTTGAGCGGGGGAATGATCACCCGCAACGCCTGGGGAAACACCACGAGTCGCATGGATAGGCCAGAGGGCAAGCCCAGCGATCGCGCCGCTTCCCACTGGCCTTTCGATACAGACTGAATCCCGGCCCGCACAATTTCCGCAATAAACGCTCCGGTATAAAACACCAGCGCCGTCAGCGACGCTACATATTCCCGCGAGAGTCGCAGGCCGCCAGTTGCGCCGCCGCCGTCTAGCACCTCGGGTGGTGCCCAGCCCAAAGCAAAGAAGAAAATGCCCAAGCCCACCAAAGCCATGACGCCAAGAATGATGAGCTGCTGCTGACCCGAGTCGCCCTGCTCAACCATTTTTTTGATGCGCCACTGCCAAACAAAGGAAGCCGCGATCGCCAAAGCGATTAATACCAGTAGCCAGGCCCAAGCGCCACTAGCACTAGGCCAAGGAACGTAGATGCCTCGATTACTCGCGATTAGCAAATTGCCGACATTAATTTGCTCGTCTGGGGTGGGCATTAAACCGTAAATCGCGAAGTACCAAAAGAATAATTGCAAGAGCAGCGGCACGTTACGAATCAAACCCACATATGCTCGACTGATTTTATGGATTAACCAGTTTTGCGAAAAGCTGGCAACACCGGCCGCAACCCCTGCGGTGGTGGCCAGCATAATCCCCACAATCACCAGGGTGATGGTGTTGACCAAGCCCACGATGAGCGCCTTGCCGTAGGCATCGTTAGGGCGGTATTCAATGACGCTTTCGCCAATGCTAAAGCCAGCGGGACTGGATAAAAAGCCGAAGCCAAAGCTTGACCCTTGCTGCGCCAAGTTGGCATTTAAGTTGAACAGGAAATAACTCAAAATTCCGGCGACGACGACGACTGTAATGACCTGAAAGGCCACCTTCCAGAAGCGATCGTCGCGCAGTAGCTGTCTGAGGTTGAATTTTTTCGACTCGCCAGCGTCGCTAACCATCTCTGCAAAATTTCCAGCAAATGAACAACGGGCTCAGTAATTTGCCCGAGAATTTTTAGAACTCTATGACAAAACCTACCTAAAGAAAAGTTGCACCTGTTACGGAGCGATACAAATGCAAAGTGCCTTGGCAGGGAAAAGAGTCCTTGCCATGAGCGTTGATCGTCAGCAAAGTAAAAGGCCAGAAGATGCGGAGAACGCTCATCGCCGATGCCTTTAAAGCGTTTGGCGGCATGACTGGAAGCCCGGGTACGCTGCCGTGGCTCTGCCCTCCTGCGCTTTACTAATAGGTTCCAACCGTCTGGTACGCCTGGCTCAATGCAACGACTACCGTTGAGCGATGGTTTAGCGTTCCTCTTCTGGTGCGGCGTCGCGACCAAAAGTGAGATTTTCTAACGTTTCCCCCGGTGGTAGATCGACAAAGACCAGATCACCTTCGCCGATGCCTTCGATAATTTGGATTTGGTTGCCTGCCTGGGTGCCTAGTGTTACCGGGCGGAACCGGGGCCGATCGCGATCGTCAGGCACTAAGACTCCGGCTTGTCCCTCTTGGGTCACCACCGCCACCGTCGGCACGACGAGGGCATCCGCGAGGGCATCGCCGATAAACGCCACGGTCACGTTCATGTTCGATCGCAGTAAATCTTGCCCCGAGGTCAGCTCAATGCGCACTTGAAATAAAGTCACATTCTGCCGCTCGATCGCTTCCGGGGCAATCAGCCGCACGGCACCTTCAAAGACCTGATCAGGGTAGGCATCGGCAATGATTTCGACGGGTTGCCCCGGTCGAATCTTGGCGATGTCGGCTTCCGGCACTTCCGCCACAATTTCGAGATCGCTGGCGATCGCCACAATGGCTGTCGAGGTAGCCGAGGTGGCGTTAGACGCCGAAGTCGTCGGCGTGACAAACGCCCCTTCATTGGCAAATTTTTGGGTAACGATGCCGGCAAACGGCGCGCGAATTTGCGTGTCAGCAAACTGGACTTGCGCCGCCTCTAGCTGAGCTTGCGCTTGGGCGAGACGGGCTTCGGCTTGGGCGATCGCTTCGGGGCGCGGCTCATTTTGCAAATCGGCCAGTCGCTCTTCACTTTCACGCACCTGAAACTGCGCTCGTTCAACTCCGGCCTCGGCACTCTGCACCGCTTGCTCAAAATTATCCAGTTCATTCGCCGAAATGGCCCCCTGGGCGGCCAGAGCCTGGTTGCGCTGCAGCTGCGATCGCGCCAACTCTAACTGTGCCCGCAAATCCCTCACTTGGGCCTCGGCTGAGGCGACTTGGGCCGTCGCTTGGGCGATCGCTTCGGCCTCACTGCCCCGCTGCACATCCGCCAGGCTGGCCTGGGCTTCCGCGACTGCCGCCTCCCGCTGCCGCACCAATGCGGCCACATCTTGGCTTTCCATCTGCGCCATCAACTGTCCCGCCGTCACCGCATCTCCCTGCTCCACCAGCAGTTCTTCTAAAATGCCGGACGTTTTGGGACTCAGATTGACCGTCTGTACGGGTTCAACGGTGCCACTGGCGGTAATGCGTACCGTGAGCGCAGTGGTTTCGGCAGCGACGGTCAGCGCCGCCAAGTCATAACCAGCTTCCCGACTGCGGACGGCAAAGGTGATCGCACCTAATGTCACCGCGATCGCTGTCACCCCTCCCGCCACCCAGAGACCAGGACGGCGCACCTTACCCACCAAGGGAATTTCCATGAACGAACTCGTCTTAATGCTTGCACCAACACTGTTTCAACTATAGCGAGGGAACATCGCCCTGAGCGCCAGTCAGCCCGCTCTCAATACTTCACAAGACCAGTCCCCAGGCCACCCTTCTACCCATCCACCCTCACACCCACCCTTGTAAAACCACCATCACACACAACACCAGCGCCTCCGTCCACTCCACAATCGCGCCATAGGTATCGCCCGTGTGCCCCCCGAGTTGCCATTGCAGCCAAGCGCCTAAGGCCAAAGCGATCGCACCACCGCTGATTGTCACTCCCAGCAGCCAAAGATCGGGCACAGGCGCGATCGCCCCAGCCAAGCCGGTAACGCCAATGAGTGGCACCAAGCCCCACAGCCAGTCCGTCGTTGGGTGGGCATGGGTTTTATGAAAAGCGCCTTTGCCCTGCTCTCGCAGATAGGGATAACGGGCGATCGCCACCACTTGGCCCCAGCGTCCCCAGCCTGCCGCCAAGGGCAACGCCATCCAGCGCCCGGTTGCTAAATCCATCAACGCCAGCGTTTTTAGCCCCAGCAGGGCGATCGCCACCATCACCCCAAAGGCCCCGGCTCGGCTATCGGCCATCACCTCCAGGCGGCGATTGGGATCGGGCACCGCTAAGCCATCGGCGGTATCCATCGCGCCATCCAAATGCAGCCCGCCCGTCACCCAGAGCCACAACGCCACCACCACCGCGCTCCGCAACGCGATCGGGATTGCCAACGTTGCGAGTCCCCAATCCACCGCTGCCAACCCCAACCCAATCCCTAAACCAACCCAGGGCGCAAACCGAGCAATGCCCTCAAATCGCATTGACCAGTGGTGTGGTATCGGAATTTGAGTATAAAAAGTCACCGCCCCTAGCAACTGCTGCCCCCATAGGAGCGGCTTATTCGGCATCTGATCATCCGGCTGATCGTTTGAAACCGACATATTTTAGAGTCCTCAAACTATCTGCGATCGCAGCCAAAAAATGACAGCTGCCCGTTTTAGCTACTAGATATAGCGTACGACGATTGCCGATACGACTAGAGAAGTTGATATGAGCCGGGAATCCACCATTTGCCACGGCTCTGAAACAGACTTGACCGGCGGCTACTTTTGTCTCGCGATCGCAAAAACTTATTGCGCTGGCGACTAGCTGACACACCTCTCACCGCGCCTGCCGATAAATCTGAAAGCCATTTAAGACAAGGGTTATGAGGTTTTAGTTGATCATTCAACTCAAGCGATCGCCGCTGAAAATTAGAAAACCGTCCCATTTCGGAGTCCCATTCTGGAATGATCGACTATCTTGGGTATAGACCTTAGAAATGACCTAACTTTTTTGGTGATTTTAAGGATCAAAGTTTGAATTTGTGATAGTCCAATGACCCACGATTCTGCTGGTTTGTCCAATGTGCCTGCACCATGTTTGGTTGATCAGGGCCTGGTCGTCAATAAAACTGACATGCTGAGACTGCTCAGTGATTTGGGGCAAGTGAACTACACAGATATGGACGAAGACGGTGTGCTCAGCAGTGGCACCGGTTATGTTATGGACGTTTTCGCTGAACCGGGCGTTTCTACCCTGGTCGCGAATCAGAGCCTTTATCTCAACGTTTACAGCTTCGATTACATTCAACTCGACAAATTGCCCGATGGTCAGAGCTGTTTCAAGCTGTTTCAAGAAAGCCGCTGCTTACAGTTAGTGCCGCTCACCTCTCCCATCAAAGAGCAGGCAAAACGTGACCTGGATGCCGCCGCGATCGAAGAAATTGTGGCCGAAGCCCTTTCTGCTAGTTGGGATGCTTGCCTTGACGACGACGGGCCGCTAGCCTAAATAGCCTGTGCCTTGGAGTCCTAAACGTTGAAGCAGTTTGAATATCAGGTAGAAGCCACCTGCAACCACACCGCCGCTCGGGCAGGTAAGTTTCAGACTCCCCACGGCATCGTCGAAACGCCTCGCTTTATGCCCGTGGGCACCCTCGCCAATGTGAAAACCGTTACCCCTGAGCAACTCCAGCAAACTGGGGCACAGATGGTATTGGCCAACACGTATCACCTGCATCTCCAACCGGGGGAAGACTTGGTGGAACTGGCCGGTGGAGTACACCAATTTATGGGCTGGCATGGCCCGATGCTGACGGATTCCGGGGGCTTCCAGGTGTTTAGCCTCAGTGATATTCGCACCATTTCTGAGTCGGGAGTGAAGTTTCGATCGCCCCGCGATGGTCGCATCATCAACATGACGCCCGAAGAATCTATTCGCATCCAAAACGCCCTGGGCGCGGACGTAATTATGGCCTTCGATGAGTGTCCCCCCTATCCCGCCAGCCGGGAAGCCGTCGAAGTCGCGACCGATCGCACCTATCGCTGGCTGCAACGCTGCATCGCCGCGCACCAGCGACCTGATCAGGCGCTCTTCGGCATTGTGCAAGGGGGCGTCTATCTGGATCTGCGGGAACAGGCCGCCGCCGCCCTAACTGAATTGGATTTGCCCGGTTACGCCATTGGCGGCGTCAGTGTGGGGGAGCCACCAGAACTAATCGAAAAAATCGTTCGCGCGACAACACCGCTGCTGCCAACCCACAAACCCCGGTACCTGATGGGGGTCGGCACCCACCGCGAAATGGTGCAGGCGATCGCCGCTGGCATGGACTTATTCGACTGCGTGATTCCCACCCGGTTGGCCCGCCACGGCACCGCGATCGTGCAGGGCGATCGCTGGAACTTGAAGAACGCCCGGTTCCGCCAAGACCTGACCCCTTTAGACGAAACCTGCGACTGCTACACCTGCCGCACCTTCACCCGGGCCTACCTCTGCCATCTCATTCACGCCCACGAAATTCTCGCCCATACGCTTTTATCAATCCACAACATCACCGCGTTAGTGAGCTTTACCCGGCAGATTCGGGCCGCGATTTTGAGCGATCGCTTTGTGGAAGAATTTGGCGATTGGCTGACCCCAACGTCTGTAGTCTCAGAACCCACATAAAAGCCCGAGGCCAGGGTTGCAATTTCTCCAGTCGCCGTGATCTTGGCAAAGGCGTGATACCCTGACATTCTTGTAATAAATGGGGCGAGGTCTGCTCTGAACTGCCGACTGGCCATGTCGATCAGGTCAGCGCAGGGAAGCCTCCTCCTGATGGTGAGTGCAATAAGGGGAAGCGATCGCGTGCTGGATTTGAAAACGATTCGCCAAAATTTTGACACGGTGCAGGCCACCCTCAACCGTCGCGGGGGGAACTACGATTTGCCGACCGTAATCGATCTGGATCAGCAACAGCGCGAGATCGAAGGCACGCGATCGCAGCTGCAAGCCCGCAGCAACGAAATCGGCAAATCCGTCGGGCAAAAAATTCGCGAAGGCGCTGACCCCAAAGGTCCCGAAGTTGCTGCTTTGCGGGAGGAAGGCAACCAAGTCAAAGCGCAACTGGGAGAACTGGAACCCCAAGAACGAGAACTGAAAGCCCAGATTGAAGCCATCCTCCTGGGCATTCCGAACTTGCCCAGTGAGACCACCCCCGACGGCAAAGACGAGTCGGAAAATGTGGAAGTCCGCCGCTGGGGCGATGAACATTTGCCCAAAGATAGCGCCGCTCTCAAGCCCCACTGGGAAGTGGGCGAGGGCATGGGCATTCTGAATTTTGAGCGATCGGCCAAAATTGCCCAAAGCCGATTTGTGGCGCTGATGGGCGTCGGTGCAGCGTTAGAGCGCGCCCTCATTACCTACATGCTCGATCGCCATACCCGACACGGCTACACCGAAGTCATTCCCCCCTATCTCGTCAACACCGCCTCGCTAACGGCCTCGGGACAGTTGCCCAAATTTGCGGAAGAAAGCTTTCAGTGCAAAAACGACGACCTCTGGCTTTCTCCCACCGCCGAGGTTCCGGTCACCAACTTGCACCGCGACGAAATCCTCACCGCCGCCGAACTTCCCTTCCATTACTGCTCTTTTACCCCCTGCTTTCGGCGCGAAGCGGGCAGTTACGGGCGCGACACCCGGGGCCTTATTCGCCTGCACCAATTCAACAAGGTGGAAATGTACAAGTTCGTCCGTCCGGAAACCTCCGAGGATGAGCACCAAGCCCTGGTCAAAGACGCCGAAGCCATCCTGCAAGGCTTAAAGCTGCCCTATCGGGTGATCGAACTCTGCACCGGCGATCTTGGCTTCTCCGCTAATAAAACCTATGACCTCGAAGTCTGGATGCCCTCCTCTGGCACCTATCGTGAAATTTCTAGCTGCTCGAATTGCGGCGACTATCAAGCCCGGCGGGCTAATATTCGCTTCAAAGAAACGGGCAAGAAGGGCACTCAATTCGTCCACACGCTGAATGGCTCTGGGCTGGCGATCGGCCGCACCATGGCCGCCATTTTGGAAAACTATCAACAGCCCGACGGCTCGGTGCAGGTGCCAGAAGTGTTACAGCCCTACCTGAACCGTGAATGGCTGTAGCACCCAATCCTCGGGATCGGCCTTGCACAGTCTTAAATCCATAGCGAACAACCAGTTCGCGATCCCCGAAACAAGTTTTGCGGTGATAAATGGTGTGGGCAGATAGAATAGGAAAACGTATTTGTTGCGACACTGAATAAATCTATGTCCGTTTTGGCCGCGATCGGCGTCATTGCTCTGCTGGTATTTGTCCACGAATCTGGACATTTCCTGGCCGCCCGTTTTCAAGGAATTCACGTTAACCGCTTTTCCATTGGCTTTGGCCCCATTTTATGGAAGTACCAAGGGCCAGAAACTGAATATGCCTTGCGGGCGATCCCGTTGGGAGGCTTTGTGGGCTTTCCTGACGACGATCCGGAAAGCGAGATTCCTCCCCAAGACCCGAACCTGCTGAAAAATCGCCCCATTTTGGATCGGGCGATCGTCATTAGCGCTGGCGTCATTGCCAATCTACTGTTCGCCTATTTGGTATTCGTCGTTCAGTTCGCATCAGTCGGCATTCCCCAGGCTTTCAACCCCGAACCGGGCATTCTGATTCCTCAAGTCATCTCCGAATCTTCACCCGCCGCCCAAGCTGGGATCGAATCAGGCGATGTCATTGTGTCGGCCAATGGAACTGACTTTGGCACCGAAGACAGCGCCGTCAAATCATTCGTTGATTTGATCCAAACTAATCCCAATCAACCCATCGACCTCACCATTGAGCGTGACGGGCAAACTCTGGCTCTCACAGTCACACCAGAGTTAAGTCCTGAAAATACCGCCGTGATTGGTGTGCAATTACAACGCAACGGTGAGCTTGAGTATCGTCGCGCCACCACCGTTTTCGAAGTTTTCACGCTTGCCGCGAGAGAATTTCAAGATATGCTCTTGCAAACGGTGCAGGGCTTTGCCATGCTCATCACCAATTTCTCTCAGATGGCGGGGCAAGTAGCGGGACCGGTCAAAATTGTGGAGCAAGGGGCAGGCTTAGTAGCGGCCAATGCGGCCACCCTCTTCCCCTTTACCGCCATCATCAGCATCAACTTGGCCATCATCAACATTTTGCCGTTACCCGCGCTGGATGGTGGACAGCTGGCTTTTCTGCTGATCGAAGTTTTGCGCGGCAAGCCTTTGCCCGATCGCGTCCAAGAAAACGTGATGCAGACGGGGCTGGTTTTACTCCTGGGTCTGGGCGTCTTCCTGATCGTGCGTGATACCTCACAGTTGGCGATCTTTCAGGAATTGCTACAGTGAGCTCCCGCCGCCGCAAGCTGCTGCCCAAGAAAAAGCGGGCATTGGAAGCGCTCACTCGACTCAAACATCTCTATCCCGATGCGACCTGCTCGCTTAATTATGAGACCCCCGTACAGCTACTAATCGCGACAATTTTGTCGGCACAATGTACGGATGAGCGGGTCAACATGGTGACGCCAGCTTTGTTCGATCGTTTTCCCGATGCCCACGCGATGGCAGAGGGGGATTTGGCGGAGATTGAGCAATTGGTCAAGTCCACAGGCTTCTATCGCAACAAAGCGAAGAACATTCAGAATGCCTGCCGTAAAATTGTGACGGACTTTGGCGGCGAGGTGCCCCAAACCATGACAGAGTTGACGAGTCTGCCAGGGGCAGCCCGTAAAACGGCTAATGTTGTCTTGGCTCACGCCTTTGGCATTAATGCCGGAGTGACGGTGGATACCCATGTGAAGCGTCTCAGCGGTCGGATGGGATTCACTAAGCACACCGATCCCAAAAAAAATGAACAGGATTTGATGAAGCTCATTCCCCAAGCGGATTGGGAAAACTGGTCAATTCGCTTGATTTATCATGGACGAGCGGTGTGCAATGCCCGCAAGCCGGAGTGCGATCGCTGCCAACTAGCCGATCTCTGTGCCTCCGCCAAGGTCACTGCAGTGCCTGATGATGCTGAGTCATCCCTAACCCCAAGTCACTAAGGTCATGTGGGCCGGGGAAAACATGCTCAGCTAACACAAACATCGGGTGCCCCAGCATTGCCAACCAGTCGCGATCCTAAGGAGAGGGGCAGAAGTTGTCAGGGGAAGTATTGCAAACCTGAAAATCACCTTGCTAGCCACATCGAGCGGTGCAGGAAAGTGAGTGGGATCACATGCTACCCGCAGCATAATCACAGGGTGGGTTTATCAGCGTCACAGGAATGAGCCGCGTAACTAAATACGATTTAAGGATACAAATCTTTCGAATTTGGTTAAGAGATGGCCAGCACCTGTCGCCGACCGCTGAAACAGAACCCATTTAGTTCGTATCGCGATCCCACTACGGGTAGATGGGTCGTGGTAAAGTCACGGGCCTAGAAAATCAAGACAACCGCTTAACCGACGCCGAGCAATTGTCAGCTAAGACCACCTGATTTTCACAAAGGCCAGCCCTTTGACTAGCCATAGCAATTAGTTGCCAGCGACAGCAATCTCGACTACTGCTGCCCCCTCAGCATAATGCGGTGCTGTTGGGCAACTGAGAGCGTCGGCTTGCTTCAGCGCCTGTTGTTGCTCACCGCTACATTGATCTTGACTCAAGAAAGTGGACAGGTAGTTTAAGCGGCCTTCAAACCCTCTAGAGAGAGCCAATAGTTATCTTC
>NZ_JACSWC010000436.1 GCF_016888165.1 Halomicronema sp. CCY15110
GGCGGGAGGCGTGGCGGGAGGCGTGGCGTTAGGCGTGGCGGGAGGCGTGGCGGGAGGCGTGGCGTTAGGCGTGGCGGGAGGCGTGGCGTGGATTTTAGGAGTACTGCGGGTCTATTTTTGGTTGCCGGAGTTGCTGTGGCTGTTGTGCCTTGGCTTCCTCGTGCCAGAGGGCAAAGTAGATCGCTTACTGCGCTGGCTGCCCCCCCAGTTTGATGAACTGATTATCTTGCCCTTGCCCTTCATGGCTGAGTTCATTGCCCAGGCTCATCGCCAAAATCCGGTGGCGGCGCGGCAAACCCTTGACTATTTCATTACCTCTACCAATCAACAAGCGGTGGCCGCCCAGGCCATGGCGCAAATTGCCGTTGATGCGCTGGCCCGTTGTGATACCGTGGCCGCCATTGCCGCCATTGCCGATGAGTTAGCCTGGGTGCCCTCGCCCCCCCCCCGACAGGTGGGGCCATTGCTGCCAGAGTTTATTGAGGTGAGTCAGGCGGTGCGGGCAGCTCAAGCCAGCACCTCGGCCTATCGCCAATGGGAATCGTTGGGGCCACCCCTGCGGCAGCTCTCCCAACTCAAGCAGGGTCTGGTGCAACAAGACCCGCTGCTCGCCACCACCTATGGCAGCATTGTCGAAAATTGGCTCGGGGTGCTCAATACGGCCCAAGCCAACCTGCAAGCCCAAGCCCTGCGGTCAGGCGAAATTCCCCCGGTGTATATTGCTGGAGCAGCCCTGGCTCCGGATACAGCGGGGCAACGCTTTCGGGGACGACAAGACCTGTTTCGCGAGATCGAAACTCTGGCGCGGGCGGATGCGCCCCCCACCCTATTGCTCTACGGCGGCAGACGCACGGGCAAAACCTCGGCGCTCAAACATTTGCCCCGCCGGGTTGGCCCTGATTTGGTGCCGCTACTCGTCGATTTGCAAGGGGCGGCCATGAACACCACCCTGGCGGGGACGGCCAAGTTTCTTGCCACAGCGATGCAGCAAGCCGCCCGGCAAGCCCGCAACCTGACGTTACCTGCCCCCGATCAATTAGCTTTGGAAAAGGAACCCTTTGCCGCGTTGCAGCAGTGGTTTGCCACGATTGAACAAACGGCCCGAGGCAAACGCTTTTTGCTCTGCCTCGACGAATTTGAACGCCTGAGCGAAATCGTAAACACTACGGGCAGCCGCGCCCCCCTCAACTTCCTCCGCTACATCATTCAGAACCAACCGGGTTGGATTCTTCTATTCAGCGGTTCACACACGCCAGATGAGCTAGAACCTTACTGGAGTGATTACCTGATCAATACGCAATCTCTACGACTGAGCTATCTCGAACCAGCAGATGCCCGAGCGCTGATCCAGCACCCCATTGATGATTTTCCTGACGTTTATGAACCCGAAGCGGTAGACGCCATTCTTGCGCTCACTCGCTGTCAGCCCTACTTTGTCCAGTTGACTTGTCTCGTCTTGGTCGAATATCTCAATCGTCTCCCCGACCGCCACAAAGCAACTGCCGCCGACGTTAACACCATCGTTCCGAAAGTATTGGAGCGGGGGGGCGAGGTACTTCGAGAGCGCTTCCAAACCCTGCCTCAAGAACATCAAGCAATTCTTCATCAGCTGGCTAGCAGGGGGGCGATTTCTGAGGCCAGTAAAGCGAGTTTGCAAAAGCTGGTGCAGCAGGAAATTTTGGAATTGGGCGATCAGGGTTGCCAATTCCAAATTCCGTTGTTTCAGCGCTATGTCCAGTCCATCATGGTTTAGTTAGCGGCCTATAAGGTTGGAATCCTGCCAAGAAGGACTCTAGCCGCTGTGAGCTGAAACTCCTTTGATGCGCTATCTCCTTTGATACCTGCACCATCTGCGACTTCACCAAAGGCGCATTAGGAACACAGGCCAGATTCAGGCAAACCTCGCCTGTGGAAGTTGCCATCCCAGTGATCACCGTGAGGGAGTTATGCCAGGGCTTGGTGCTCAATTTACATCGGACGCAAACAAATGAACTCGTGATCGCCACCAAACCGACTTCCACATCTCAAGGACATACGACTGAGGGGGCGCGTTCCCCTTAATCGGCCTGGGCATCCTGACCTTGTTCTGCTGTCGCCATGCCCATGCCATACGACCCTGACCACCATCACCCTCCACATCTTCGTAGGGGCGCACGGCCCGGCCGTGCGCCCCTACCCAACCCTGATGCGCCCCTACCCGCCCGACCCTGGATGCATCCCCCTGGCCCAACGATTCGCAGCAGACCGGTTGGGGAATTCTGATCCTATTCCTAGTCGCCTATGCCCATGCCATACGACCCCGACCACCATCACCGTCGATCGATTCGCCTCCAGGGATACAACTATTCATCCGCCGGGGCCTATTTCATCACCCTCTGCACCTTTCAGCGTCAATGCCTATTTGGGCAAATCATCGACGGGGTAATGCAATTGAATGAATGCGGTCAGATCGTGTTTGAAGAATGGTTGAATTCCAGCAGCATCCGGCAGGAAATTGAATTTGATCAATGGGTCATTATGCCCAACCACCTGCATGGCATTGTATTGATCACCCCTGTAGGGGCGCACGGCCGTGCGCCCCTACCCGAACCTGCACCCCGACGGGTGGGGGTGGCATACCGTAAACCCCGATCGCTGTCATCCTTTGTTGCGGGGTTCAAATCGGCCACGACCAAACGCATCAATACCGCCCGCAATTCAACAGGCACCCCGGTTTGGCAGCGCAATTATTACGAACACATCATCCGCAGTGAAGCTTCCTGCCAACGGATTCGGCAATATATCCACAGCAACCCTGCGACCTGGCAAGATGACCAGCTCCATCCGTCTAATCCATCCAAGTTTGAGCGCGATCGCGATAAATCATAAAACCGCGATCGCTTGGCTACCTGATTGCCCCCGGCGCTTTTGCTGCGTCGCGATACCACAGCAAGTGAAGCCTGTTCCCTTCCCTCCCTGGTGCTATGGCGCGGGAGCAATGTGCCGTAGTTGTCAGAGACATGGGCGATCGCACTGACAACATCCGAGTCATCCGCGTCGATACTGCCCTTCTTGCGCAAGCCCTCGACCTCTATCAATTTCGCCCCGATAAAGACTGGGGGCTGACCGACGGTATTTCCTGCATCGTGATGCAGCGGCAAGATTTGGTGGATGTAGTCACCAGCGATCGCCACTTTCGCCCAGCCAGTTTCCACATAGCAATGACATGAGACTGAAGGGGCGATCGGCAGCTCACTGGGGCAGAAAAATATCAGCCACCGAGCCTTGCTCAGCCCCCCAATGTTCAACTAAGCGGGTTAGCGGACAAGGCTAACCTGAAACTGCCAGGGCAACGCTCTCAACGAGAATCAAGCTGACGGCGACCCAAGTCCATACCGTAATTTGGCCAGAGATACGGCTGAATAAGGAATAGAGTACGCAAAAGCTGAGAATCCAGAAGATCACCGTATGGAGCAGATTGATTTGGCTGAAGGTGATTTTTATCGTTTCCTACTGATCTTGAGTCGTTTTAGGGCAAAGTCTGGAGATGTTTGGGGATAGGGTTTTGGTGCCCAGAAGGGGAAAACCTTCGAGCGATCGCCTTCCGCACCTCCTCAGCTCCTAAGACCATGAGCGGACATAGCAACAGCATGACCCACTGCGCTGGATTTAAAGGGGCCGTAGAGAAGATGGCTCGGAGGGGCGAAATCTGAATAATGGCGATGATCAGCGTCCATTCAAACAACATGCCCAACCAGATGAGGGGATTAGAAAACCAGCCCAACCGCCAGATCGAAGCTTTCTCCGAGCGACAGGCAAACACGTTGCCATCCTGACAGGCGACGATCGCCGCCAAGGTCAAGGTGGTCGCCTGGGCATAGATCAGCAGCACCGGGGCAGTAGCCGCGTGGCTCAACAGAGCGGGCGTCACCGCTTGAATCTCGCCCAAGCCATAACCGTGGGTGCGCCAGACCCAGAAAAAGGCGGCCATGCCCAACACCGCTTCCCACAGCCCCAACCAGCAGTAGGCTCGCAATAACAGCGCTCGATCCATCAGGGGATGGGTGGGCGATCGCGGTGGCTGTTGCATGAGGCCCGGTTCTGCGGCTTCGGCTCCCAAGGCGAGGGCGGGCACCATGTCGGTGCCCAGGTCGATCGCCAGAATTTGCATAATTACCAGTGCGGGTGGAATCTTCAGCGCCACCATGAGCAGGAAGGGCACCAGCTCCGCCACATTGGACGCGAGGATATAGGTGATGAACTTGCGGATGTTTTGGTAAACGGTGCGACCTTGCTCGATCGCGCCCACAATGGTGGCAAAGTTGTCGTCAGTCAGCACAATGTCGGCGGCCTCGCGAGCCACGTCAGTCCCGTTCAAGCCCATCGCGACTCCAATGTGGGAGGACCGCAGCGCCGGGGCATCGTTCACTCCATCGCCGGTGACTGCGACGATCGCGCCGGTTGCTTTGTAAGCCTCTACCAGCCGGAGTTTGTGTTCCGGCGACATGCGGGCAAACACTAGCTTCGAGCGGTATTTCAGCATTTGCTGGAGCTGGGCCCCCGAGAGGTGACCCATACTTTCGCCCGTCACTACCCGCACCTGCTCATGGGGATTAAAGCTGTCGTCGAGCAGGCCAATTTGCTGGGCGATCGCCTCAGCGGTCAGGCCATAGTCGCCAGTTACCATGGTCACGCGAATGCCCGCTTGATGACACTGAGCGATCGCCTCCGGCACTTCGGGACGGGGCGGATCAAACATCGCCACCAGCCCGAGAAACGTCAATTCCTGCTCCAAATCCTGCGCTTTCATATCCTTCAGCTCAGCGCCACCGGGCCGCACCGCCACCCCCAGCACCCGAAAGCCTTGACGGGCCAGGGCGTCGTTAGCGGTGACGACCGTTTGCCAATCTTGATGCTGCAATTCGGCGAGCGCCCCATCGCGCACAATATGTTGACAATGGCGCACAACTTCCAACGGCGCACCCTTGGTGAACGCTACCTGTTCTGTCGGTTGGGAAAAGGTCTGGGGCCAGAGGTCATCGCGCCCGTCCAACACCACGGTCATCATGCGGCGGCGCGAGTCAAAGGGGATTTCCCGCCGCCGGGGATAGCGCTGCTGCAATTCCTCCACGTTGAGGCCGCTTTTGGCCGCCGCGACGATTAGCGCCGCTTCGGTGGGGTCGCCCATCTCTTGCCAGCGACTGGGGGCCGTCAGATGCATCAGGCGAGCGTTGGAGCACAGGGCTGCTCCCATCAGCAACAGCTGGGCTTTCCAAGCCAGGGGCGCATCTTCGGATAAATGCACCTGGCCTATCGTCGGGTCATACCCGGCTCCGGTGACGGCAATGTGACCGGCGGGAAGACCGTGCTCTGACGGGGGGAGGTCGTCCTGCGATCGGGGCGGCAGCCAGAGATAGCGCACCGTCATTTCGTTTTTGGTCAGGGTGCCAGTTTTGTCAGTGCAGATCACGTTCACCGCGCTCAAGGTTTCCACCGCTGAAAGTCGCCGCACCAGGGCGTTGTGCCGCACCATGCGCTTGACGCCGATCGCCAGCGAGAGCGTCACGGTGGGCAACAGTCCCTCGGGGACCAGCGCCACGATAATGCCGATCGCAAAAATGAAGCTCTCTTTCACCTCCATGCCCACGAGCCAAGAAGTCAGGGTAAAAATCAGGACTCCCATACTCAGGGCGATCGCCGTAATCACCCGCACAATATGGCTGACCTGGACTTCGAGGGTGCTGGGCTCTCGCTTCACCTCGGTGGTCAAGTGAGCCACCTGACCAAATTCGGTCTGGGTGCCCGTCGCATAAACCACGGCAGTGCCCCGCCCGGAAGACACCGTCGCTCCGGCCAGCACCAGATTGCTGATTTCAGCAGGATTGGCTTGCTCATGGTGGGGGGTTTCACCGGGGCGCGCCAACGGCTTACCGCCCCGCACCGGCAGGGCCTCTCGCTGGCGAACCGGGTGGGGGTTGCGGGCGACGGGCAGGGATTCTCCCGTGAGCACCGACCCGTCCAGATACAGACTTTCCGCCTTGACCAGACGGGCATCGGCGGAAACGCGATCGCCTTCCTCCAACTGCATCACATCGCCTCGCACTAACTCCCTGGCGGGAATCTGCGTCAAGGTGCCATCGCGGAAAACCTGCACCTGGCTCGGCAGCACATTCTTCAACGCCGCCAGAGCCTGCTCTGCCCGAAACTCTTGCCAAAAGCTGAATACAGCATTGATCCAGATCACTGCCCAGATCGCCCAGCCCAGGGCCGCCGTGTGGGAGATGAAGGCCAAAATGCCCGCCACCCACAGCAGCAAGGCCATGAAGTGGGTGAGCTGATCGGTAAAGCGCAACCACAGGGGTCGCCGGGGTGGTTCGGGCAACTCGTTCGCCCCAAATTGCTGAAGGCGTGCTTGAGCTTCAAATGCCTTGAGTCCCTGAGGCGTTGTGCCCAAGGTTGGGTACACCCCTTCGATGGGCAGCGTCCAAATAGGACCGTGGGTGGATGTCATCGCTAAGCCCCTTGAAGTGTGGGAAGCGTAACCTGATCAGTTGTTCGTGGCTTTGCCTGCAAGCCTGAAATGCGAAGCACAGTGCTGAACCTCACACCTACAAATCATCGAGCCTTTTAGAGGAAGAGGCGCTTAGGCTTAATATTTGTTGTTGGGCGATTCACCTTCGGTGAGGCTATAGCCCGATCGGGGAGGCTTCGCGATCGGGCTATAGCCTAACGCCTTTTATCGAGACGCTGCCAATACCCCTTCCCCCCCCAATCGGCTTGGTAAGCGAGCCGATTGGGGGGGCAGTAGGCAAAAATGTTCCCCTGCCTCTGGAGAACCGCTTGCACTGCTGCGGTGATCGCAGTGATCGACGTTGAATTCGAACGTGCCATCAGAGATCCCATAAAGGGCAATTTGTCCATAGCCAGGGACTGCCGCTACAGCGATAGTGCCGCAGTGATCGCTCGGCCCTGTTGTCGTAATCTGCTGACGCTCAGCGTGGGGCAGGGTGAAGAAATGGAAATCCAGGTGCGGGACGGTGTAAACCCCTTCCGGCAAGTGGCCTTGAGGATTCCAGTTAAGCCTAATTTCGGTTAAGGGGGGCTTGGCGATCGCCCTTGGCGGCAATGGCAGATTTACCTCCATCGTCGCTTTAGGGAGATTTTCCAGGGCGGCTTCCGGCACAATGACGCCGATTTTCGAGGGGCGATCGCCCAGGCCCATCACCACGTAGATGTGAACGATAAGGAGCCTCTCTTCATTACCTCTGCGATTAATCACCTCGACGATGGACGCCGGGATTGCGTTCTAAAAAGTGCTTGAGCACCAGGGTGACGATCGCTAGACAGGCCAGCAGCACAGCGGCAGCATAGGCCGATTGGGTGTTGTACTGGATATAAGCGTCTTCAACATAAAGGGGTAAGGTCTGAGTTTTACCGGAGATGTTGCCGGAGACCACGGCAACCGCGCCAAACTCCCCCATGGCACGGGCATTGCAGAGAATTAAGCCGTACAACAAACTCCATTTAATCGAGGGCAGGGTCACTCGCCAGAACGTTTGCCAGGAAGAAGCGCCCAGGGTATGGGCCGCTTCTTCTTGATCGGTACCGTTTTCTTCTAACGCGGGGAGCACTTCGCGGGCGATGAAGGGCATGGTGACAAAAATGGTCGCCATCACCATACCGGGCAGGGCAAAAATCACCTTGATTCCACCAGCTTCTAACGCCGGGCCAAACCAGCCCCGACTGCCGTAGAGCAGCACGAGCATTAACCCTGCTACCACGGGAGAAATGGAGAAGGGCAGATCGATAATGCTGATCAGCAGGGTGCGACCGGGGAAGGTCTTGTGGGCGATCGCCACCGCTGCCGAGAGGCCAAAAATCGTATTTAGCGGCACCGAAATCAAGGCCACAATTACCGTCAACCCTACCGCGTTAAGAAAGGGACGGCTGGTAAACGTTGCCAGAAAACCAGCGATGCCGCCATTAAATGCCTGGACAAAGACATTCAGAGCCGGGAGCAAAATAATTAGCGCCAGGTAGAGCGTCACAAAGCCGATCAGCCCCCATTTGCGCCAGTCAGCAGATGGTGAAATCCTCTTGGTCGGGGATGCATTAGACCGAGTTAGGTTGGGATTTACAACAGGATTAGCCATAACGTTTTCCAAGGGATTGCAGGACATTAATGAGCAATAAACTCAACAGCGAAATCAGCAGCAGCACCGTACCGATGACGGTGGCTCCGGCATAGTCAAACTGCTCTAGCCGCTGAAAGATAAGCACCGGAGCAATCAGGTCTTGAAAGGGGATATTGCCTGCAATAATCACCACCGAGCCATATTCCCCGACGGCACGGGAAAAGCCCATCGCCACGCCAGTCAGCAGAGCCGGCAAGAGGGGCGGCAAAATGACTCGCCGAAAGGTCTGCCAATCCGAGGCTCCCAGGGACCAGGCCGCTTCTTCGATCTCCGCTTCCATTTCCTGCAGCACGGGCTGCACCGTGCGCACCACAAACGGCAGTGAAATATAGACCATGGCCACCAGCACCCCCAGACGAGTGAATGACACTTTGATGCCCAACGGGTCGAGCAGAGAACCGATCCAGCCATTGGAGCTGTAAATCGTGGCCAGGGTCAAGCCCGCCACGGCAGTCGGCATGGCAAAGGGCAGGTCAATGATGGCATCGAGATATCGCTTCCCCGGAAACTCGTACCGCACCAGCACCCAGGCCACCATCAGCCCGACCAAGCCATTGAGACTGGCGGCGGCCAGGGCGGTGAGAAACGTCACGTTATAGGTGGATAGGGCGACGGGGTCAGTGGCAATGCGCCAGATTTCGCTGGCATCGAGCGTGCTCGCCCGGACGACCAGGGCGACAATCGGCAACAGCAGAAAAAAGATCAGATAAATCCAGGTAATGCGCCAGGGCCAGGAGAGATGCCGGAGGCGCTGCCAGAAGGGTTGAAGCGAGGCAGAATCAAGATAAGTCATGGCAAGGTTTGAAAGGGCGATCGTCAACAGTTGCAGAAAAGACGAGGAACGTGAACGTCGGCGTGGCAAGCCCCGTTCAGTTCCCCATCGAAATTACTGGCCGATTTTGGCTTGAATCTTGTCAAACTCAGCGCCATCGGCAAAGAACTTGGATTGCACGGCATCCCAACCGCCTAAATCGTCCACCGTAAAGAGTGTTTCAATGTCGGGATACTGGTCAGCAAATTCCTCGGAGACCCCCGGATCAACTGGACGAAACCCGACTCTGGCAAAGGCCCGCTGGGCCTCGGGAGTAAATAGAAATTCCACAAAGGCTTCAGCAACTTCGCGGGTGCCGTGCTTATCCACATTGGCATCGACCACGGCAATGGGATTATCGATGGAGATGTTTACATCCGGGATGATGTAGGGCTGCACTTCCCCATTCAGGGCGGCCAGCAGGACTTCGTTTTCGTAGTTAATCAGCACGTCTCCCTGACCCCGCTGGTAGAAAACGTCTGTGGCCTCCCGAGCATTTCTGGGTAGCACAGGGACACTTTGATACACCTTGGTGACGTAATCCAGCGCGATCGCTTCATCCACTCCGGTTTGGGTCAGTTGCCCCCACAGGGCCATGAAGTTCCAGCGGGCACCGCCGGAGGTCTTCGGATTCGCCGTCACGACGGAGACATCAGGCCGGGCCAGGTCTTCCCAGCCTTGAATATTTTTAGGATTGCCGTCGCGCATCACTAAAACGGCGACTGACTTATGCACGATCGCGTCATTAGGGGCTTCTTCCTCCCAACCCGGTTCAATCAAGCCTCCTTCTTCCAGTTTCTGGGTATCCAGGGCTAAAGCCAGAGCCACTACATCAGCTTCTAGTCCGTCTAAAACAGCACGGGTTTGTGAGCCAGAACCGCCATAGCTCTGATTAATCACCACGGTCTGCCCGGTTTCGGCCTGCCACTGCTCCACAAACTGAGGAATGATTTCTTCGTAAGCCGCCTGGGTGACGGCATAGGACACCAGAGTGAGCTCCACCGTTTCACCAGCGGCGGTGGCTGTGCCAGAAGCTACTCCGGCCTCTGTATCAGACTGGGTGACAGCGCTGCCGCAAGCGGCGATCGCGCCAGCCACACCAATGCCCACCAGGGTAAGTAGCGCCGTCCTACGCGATACGGCCTGGCCCCACAGCGGTCGATTCAACCAGGTTCCGATGACTCCACGAGACGATTGACTCGCCGCGCGATGGCCCTCTTGGGCCAGTCTTTGACCATCGCGCGGCGCAGGATTAGGTAATGCCATAAAAAAACTCCAAAGACGAGAACCAATGATCGAAGCGCTTCGTTCTTGGAAAAGACTGTAGCACGAAAAAATCGAATTTGAATCGCAAATGTTTTGAGATTCATTTTGAATTTAATTTGACTTGACATGGAAGTGATTTGTGCTTAATTGGTATAAGCCAGGGTTCACTAGTCGCCTTGGTCCTAGTTTCCGGAATGTCAGCAAACCCTTGAAATACTTAAGTTTTAGGAATCACCATGGGTATCAAAATTGAAAATGTGGCAAAGCGGTTCGGGTCCTTTCAGGCTCTGGAGCCCGTTTCCCTGGAGGTGAAGACCGGATCCTTGGTAGCCCTGCTGGGGCCATCTGGTTCGGGTAAGTCCACCCTGCTGCGGATCATTGCGGGGCTAGAAACCCCCGATACAGGCAATATTTATCTGTCAGCCCAGGACGCCACCGATCGCAAAGTGCAGGAGCGCAACGTCGGCTTTGTGTTTCAGCACTATGCGCTGTTCAAGCACATGACCGTGCGCAAAAATGTGGCCTTTGCCCTGGAAATTCAGGGCTGGCCCCAGGCCCGTATCCAGCACCGCGTCGAGATGCTGTTAAATCTGGTGCAGCTAGAGGGATTGAGCGATCGCTATCCGGCCCAACTGTCTGGCGGTCAGCGCCAGCGGGTCGCTCTGGCCCGTGCCTTAGCCATTGAGCCCCAGGTGCTGCTGCTGGATGAACCCTTTGGAGCCCTGGATGCCAAAGTTCGCAAAGACCTGCGGGACTGGTTGCGGCGACTCCACGATGAAGTGCATGTCACCACGGTATTTGTCACCCATGACCAGGAAGAAGCCATGGAAATTGCCGATGAAATTGTAGTGATGAATCAGGGCCGCGTGGAGCAAATCGGGTCGCCCGCCGAGGTGTACGAAAACCCGGCCACGCCCTTTGTGATGAGCTTTATCGGGGCTGTTAACGTGCTGTCGCCTGACGCGACCTGGCAGGCGTTGCATCACCCGCTTCCCGGCAATGGCGAGGTGTTCTTGCGACCCCACGATATTGAAATTTTCTCAACCCCTGTTCCGGGTAGTTTGAGCGCAACGGTGCAACGCCTGATCCATCTGGGGTGGACGATTCGCCTAGAGTTAACCCTGGACGACGGACAAGCGTTAACAGCCCATATCAGCCATGAGCAACTGCGTGATTTCCAGCTTCAGCCCCAGGCAGTGATCTACGTTCGCCCCAAATCAGTTCGCACCTTTGAGCCTGTAGCAGAGGTGAAAACAGCAGTTGCATAAAGGAGGCCGCCACCGCAGGCTACTTCGACCTCGGTGGGGCGGAACAGAAGTGATCAATGAATCTTCTGGAAAGCTGGCACTGTCAGACTCAGGTTAGAGAGCCTAACGTTCATACCATTTTCCTGAATCACGGCTACACCTGTGGGGCGGCTTCCCCAATTCCCTTGACAGGACAGCGACCTCGGGGGAGCCGCAATCTGTCGTGCGATTTTGCCAAATTGGGATGACTGGGCCTAATGCCAGCGCGATCGAGCAGGGCCGTCATGGGGTCGGTTCCACCAGATCTTTTGAAATTCAATCGAATCAGAAATACAATGTAAGTGTTTTATAGTCTGATTCAACTTGAGGCGAGACTTTGTATGCAGTGCCTACTTGCTTTGCATCCTTAGTACCCACGCACTGTGAGTACCTAACTCAGAGCATCAGCTGCTTGTGATTGCAGCGTTTCAGGCTCTGAAGTTGGGGTGACTTTATCAGGTTCTGCGGCGAGCCAAGCGTTGATTCAGAAACACCAGCATGGCAAACCGAACCCCATCCAGCACTGCTTCCTCCCCTCTACAACTGCTAATTCAGGAAAACTTTCTGTTCAAAGATTTAGATGAGGGCAGTCTGAAACTTTATCTGAAAGGCGATGCCCTGATTCAAGAAAAGCTGTATGCTAGTCGGCCAATTTACACCGCCTTCAAACCGAATTCATCTTTAAGCGATCTCTATGCCATTGTGGGGGGTGGCCCTGTGGTGACCCGTAGCACACCATTAGATCGGGTTATTTCGCTGACTTATCCGGGCTCCTGTTTTGGGATGCGTAATTTGCCTTTAGCTTACGGTGAGGCCTGTCGAGCCTTTCCCAGTTTGGTAGAAGCTTATAAAACCACCGATGTCATTAAAATTCCGCTCAGGGTGGTGGAAGCTCTGTACAAAGAGAACGAAGTATTTCGCAGCCGGTATGAACTGCTATTTGAACTGCGGGAAAAATTTCAGTATCACTTGCTGAATTGCAGTACCTATCCACCTCAGGCCGTTGCAGCGTTATTACGGGCATTGGTTTATCAGGAGCGATCGCTGACCAATCAACCCCAAGCAGAGGGGACTTTTGTTTTTGATCTTCCTACCGATCTGATTGCTTGTGCAAGCCAACTCAACCACCGCACAGTAGAGCAAGTGCTGAAAGGCATGATTAAAGCAGGGCTCCTAAAGTCGGGGCAGGCATCCGATACCAGCGACGATATCGTCAAGGTGGTCGATCCTGAAGGGTTGAAAGAGGTTTATGGCGCTACCCGCAGTAAGGTGGCCTGGTGGCCTTTGCGCTAAAACCCATGAACTCTGTTTACAGTTGTAAAACAGCAGCGCCGTCGTCGTCTATTCACATCTCAGGAACGGTCCGATCGCCGCTACCATTGAAGGCACTCTGGCCGTTGCGATCGCTCGCAATCCGGCTCGACGTTTCACCGTGACAAAAGACTAATGGGTAAGTCGTTAAACCTCGCAAAAAAAGTGGGGCGGTAACGGGGGCGTCTGGCACGATGGGGCAGGCGCTGATTGCTGAGTTGCAGCAGCAAGGGGCCACTGCGATCGCCCTCACCTCCATCGCCCTGATGAGCATCATCCAGGGCAGTTCTTTCACCAGCAAATAGGTAGTGGCCGAGGGCGTGACCATTAAGGCCACCACCAAAATCACGCCGACGGTTTGAATGCCCGCCACAATTGTCAGCGTAATCGCCGCCATCAGGCCAAAATTTAGGTATTGAGCGGTAGACCGACGGCTTCTGCCCCCGATGGGTCAAAGGTGAAATAGAGCAGTTCTTTGTAGAACAGCTTGATGACGATTAAAACGCTCAGGGTGATCAGGACAATTTGCCAAACATCCGCCTGAGTGATGTGCAAGATATCGCCAAATAAGAGCGCCTCTAAATCGAGTTGAGTGCGTAGGGTCGTAATCAGCACGATGCCCAGGGAAAAGAAGCTAGAGAAAGTAATGGCCATCGCCGTATCGACCTTGACCTTGGTTTGCGATCGCAACCATGCCGTCCCAGAGGTACTGACCATACCAAACACAAAGGCCCCGATGATGAGAGGGAACGGGAAGAAATTGGTGATCGCTAACCCCGGCAAGACTGCATGAGCGACCACATCTCCCACTAGCCCCAATCGCTGCACTACCAGGTAGGTGCCCCAATCACCGGACAGAGAATCCCCACCAGGATGCTCGCGGTAAGCACGTAGCGCATGAAATCGTAGGCGAACGGATCGGTGAGGAAGGGCATAAGGGAGTGGATGGGTGGAAGAGTCGGTGAGTGAAAGTGTGGATGAGTGGGAGAGTGATGGAGTGGGAGAGTTGCAGAAATTAGGTGGTGGGCGCTGGGTTTCAGGTGTACCCCTGTTAAGGTGACCAAATGTACTAAATAGTCGAGGCTCAACCTGGGTTTTCAGCGCTCAACAGTTAGCTTAAGAAAGGACTGAGCAGCCACTGTAGAGAGCGTACGATGATGATTGATCGCCTCTTTGAGCGGTTCGTTGAAGCCAGCCCTCTGAGCATCATGGTCCGCGCCTTGATGGAACGGGTTTTTGCCGCTGAGGCGTTGGACGAACTGTTTGAGCGTACTGCTGAGAAGCAATACACACGAGAACTGTTGTGTTCCACCGTGGTGAGTCTGATGAGCTTGGTTGTCAGCCAAATCCACCCCTCGGTCAATGCCGCTGACAAGAAAATTTTGAATGGGCGATACTGGGCTCGAACCAGTGACATCCTGCTTGTAAGGCAGGCGCTCTACCAACTGAGCTAATCGCCCCTCTTCACGGTTTATAAATATAACAGACAATGGGGCCATGACGGCCTCACTGCCTCGTCAATTTATCCACCCTTTTGTTCGGTTTGCGATGCCCTCCGGTAAGACCCACGATCGCGTGACTATGTGGCTCACCCCCTGGGTGGCACTAGCGGCCATGGTTGTGACTGGGCAGTGGTTCTACACTGGCTTGGTGGTGGCAGGGTTTCTGTTTGCGGGCTTTATGTTTGGCCCTGATCTGGATATTCACTCCGTGCAGACCAAACGGTGGGGCTGGCTGGAATGGATTTGGCGGCCCTATCGTCGCAGTGTGCGTCATCGCTCTTGGCTCTCCCACGGATTTTTGGCCGGCACCCTTTTGCGATGCTTGTACCTGTTTGTGGTCATCCTGTTGGTGATTCTCTTTGGCTTACAAATCACCAATACGGCTGGCCATACAGCAGTGACCTGGAATGATTTGGGACGCATGACGGGGCAAATTTTGGTGGATGATTGGCGGCTGTGGGGGGCGATCGCGATCGGTATCGAACTGGGAGCCATGAGCCATTACACTGCTGACGGGTGGGTTTCTGCCTGGAAGAAACGCGCCCAGCGCCCCGCCGTTCCTCAAAAGCGGCGCACGGGTAAGCGGCGACGTCGATAAACTCAGCCTCTCTCATTTATGCACCGTTCCCCCGATCAGCAGTCCCAAGCGCAACTCTGGAGTCGGCAGTTGGCCCACAGCTATCAGCACTGGCGACACCAACCGTTAGTGACGGTGACTGAGCTGCAAACTCTGGCGCAAGCGCTCTTCGAGGCTCCGGTGGCGATCGTCTCCCACGGCACCCAAGCCGATCCGATTTTTAACTACGCCAACCGTTGCGCCCTGAACCTGTGGGAATTGGATTGGGACACCTTTACCCAAATGCCGTCGCGACTGAGTGCCGAGCCGATGCATCGCGACGAGCGGGCGCAAATGCTGGCCCAACTTCAAACTCATGGCTTTGTGGACAATTATCAGGGCATTCGGATTTCGAGTCAGGGGCAGCGATTTTACATCCAACAGGCCGTCATCTGGAACGTGATTGACGACACAGGCACCCGTTTGGGACAAGCGGCGACCTTCGCTAATTGGCAATTTTTATAGCTGGCAGCCAGTTCCCGGCGTCATTCTATTTTCCTGGCATAGTGGAAAAGACGTTTTCTCCCCATAACCCCCATGACGACTTCTTCGCAGCCTCGCACGGCAATTCTCCAGGCGCTAGATCGGTTGGTCGAGGTGGTGGCGGCGCTACGGCATCCTGAGACGGGGTGCCCCTGGGATTTACAACAGACGCATAAAACGCTGGTGCCCTACGTCATTGAAGAAGCTTACGAAGTGGTGGAAGCCATTTACAGTGGCGATACGGAGCACATGGCGGAAGAACTGGGCGACTTGCTGTTGCAGGTGCTGCTGCAAGCCCAGGTGGCTCAGGATGAGGGCACCTTTGATTTACAAGTCGTTGCTGATGGCATTGCGGACAAGTTGATTCGCCGTCATCCCCACGTTTTTGGTGATGTGGCAGTCGCCAGCGTTGAGGAAGTGCATCGTAATTGGGACAAAATTAAGGCGCAGGAAAAGGGGCAACCCCACAATCCCCATGCGTTGACTCCCAAGCTCCACAAATACAGTCGGACGCTGCCGCCGCTAATGGCGGCCACCAAGATTTCGCAAAAAGCTGCCAAGGCGGGCTTTGAATGGGATTCCGTCGATGGGGTGTGGGAAAAATTTCACGAAGAATTGGATGAGTTTCGCACCGCGATCGCCCACGAACCTCAGGAAAACCAACTTGCTGAGTTGGGCGACATTCTCTTTACTCTGGTGAACCTTGCCCGCTGGCACGGACTCGATCCCTCGGAAGCTTTGCAAACCACCAATCACCGCTTTGTCCAGAGATTTGAGCAAGTGGAGAATAGTCGCGATCGCCCCCTCACCGATTACTCCGGCGAAGAACTCGAAGCCCTGTGGCAACAGGCCAAAGCCCACCTTAAGCAATAAGCGACATCATTTGCTCTGGGCGATTACGGCTTCGCAAATTCTGAGGGGCTGCGGAATCCTTCGACTGGCACATCCACCAACGCCCGCTGCATAAAGTCGCGCCACACCGGAGCCACATACCCACCACCAGTGGCCCCTGACCCCATCGGCGAGTAATCGTCATTGCCAACCCAAATGGCAGTGGCGAGCTGGGGCACATATCCGACGAACCAGACATCGCGCTGTGAGTCGGTTGTGCCGGTTTTCCCAGCGGCCGGTCGCCCAATCTGCGCTGCCGTTCCCGTACCCCGAGCGACCACCCCTTGCAGCACATCGGTCAGCGCGGCGGTGGCCCAAGGGTCCAGAATTAGCTGCGGCTTAGGGGTGTTATCGAGCAGCACATTGCCGTTGCTGTCGGTCACCTGCACGATGAACGTCGGCTCAGAGTGCCAGCCGTTGCTCGCAAAGGTGGCATAGGCTCCGGCCATTTCCATCGGCGTCAGATCAACGGCCCCCAACGGCAGCGAGATCACTGGCTCCATCGGACTTTCGATACCCAGCAGGCGACAGATTTCGATAATGCGATCGATGCCCACCGACTGACCCAGTTTGACTGCGGGCACGTTGCGGGAAAGCTCTAAGGCTTTGCGGATGGGAATGCTCCCCATGAAGCTGCCGTCATAGTTGCGGGGACTGTAATATTCGTAGCCGTCGGGATAGCTGGCAGGCGTATCTTGAATGATGCTATCGGGGGTGTAGCGCCCTGAGGCAAAGGCCGCATAGTAAACAAATGGCTTAAACGAAGACCCTGGCTGACGCTGGGCCTGCACTGCCCGGTTGAATTGGCTGTCATCATAGTTGACGCCGCCCACCATGGCTTTGACAAAGTGGGTGCGGGGGTCGATCGCTACCAACGCCATTTGGTCCGCGCGAATACCGCGCGCCCGCATCGCTGCATGGTTACGGCGAACGGTCTCTTCGGCCATGCGCTGCATATCGAGCGACACCGTGGTTTGCACCCGCATCCCGCCTTTCACCACCGCATCGTTGCCAAAGGTCTCCTTCAGTTCTTGCACCACCGCCTCGGTCACATACGGGGACGCACTGGTGCGGAATGACGTAATTTCACCCACCAGCAGGGGCTGGGCCCTGGCATTGTTCTCTTCTTCCGGCGTGATCCATCCGAGTTGGCGCATCCGGCCTAGCACCGTGGCCTGCCGTTGTTTTGCTAGTTCATAGTTCACAAAGGGGCTGTACCCCTCCGGTGCTTGAATCAGGCCCGCCATCATCGCGGCCTCGGCCAAACTTAGGTCTTTCGCCGACTTGTTGAAATAGCTTTGAGCTGCCGTCTCGACCCCATAGGTGTTGTGGCCCCAGTAAACCTGATTCAAGTACATTTCGAGAATCTGGTCTTTTGCAAAAATCTGCTCTAGCCGCATCGACAGCACGGCTTCTGCGACCTTCCGGCTGATGGCCTGTTCAGGAGTCAAAAACAGGTTTTTCACCAACTGCATGGTGATGGTCGAGCCGCCCTCGACGGTCGAGCCCGCCTGGACGTTGGCCAGCATCGCCCGCCCGACACTACTGGGGTTAATACCTTGGTGGGAGTAGAAATAACTGTCTTCGATCGCCAGCACGGCCCGCTTGAGATGGGGAGAAACTTCGTTCAGATCAACCACTTCGCGGTTGGCTTCGTCGTGCAGGCTGTAAAGTAGCGTCCCGTTAATGTCATAAACGTAGCTGGTTTCGCTCGGCAAATAGTTGCGGAGCACCCGCACATCGGGCAAGTTCCGGAAGCTGATAGCGAGGCCGACCAAGCCCCCCGCCGCGACCGAACTGACTAACATCGTGGTGCCGAGCAGGGTCGCCACACTGATTTGACCGACATCTTGCACAAACTTGACGACGCCGCTGGTGAGGTGGTTGGAGCGGCGGGCAGCGGTTTGTTTTCGATAGGTGTTAGTCGACACGATGGGCCACGCGATTTACGGTAAGGGTATTAAACGGTTCAGAGTTTTGTAATTATAGAAGTCTGGCTTAAAAATGGTCAGCAAAAAGCCGACTGGCAATAGGATAAAGCAGGAATTCAGCCGCTGCCACTTTATTTTGAGTTCCTTAAGGGAACAACGAGAGGATCAGCGAGAGGGCGATCGCGATCGACGCTGACCAAATTGCTAAAGCAGTGGGGATAGGGGATTTTTTGAGGAGCTATGGGCCAACTTTCGGACGATTTGCAATGGATTTATCGCGGTGTGACGGAGGTCTTTCCAGACCAGCCGGACACTGATAATCCACACGGAAATTTACGGGCGCGGTTGGCACAGGGCGATCGTCCCTTGCGCGTCAAGCTCGGCATCGATCCTACTGGGGCGGAAATCCACTTGGGGCATAGCATTCCCGTGCGTAAACTGCGGGCGTTTCAAGACGCGGGGCACACAGCGGTGCTGATCATCGGCGACTTCACCGCTCGCATTGGCGACCCCACGGGCAAGTCAGAAGTGCGCAAGCAATTGACCGAAGCTGAAGTCAAGGCTAATGCTGAAACCTATTTGGAGCAGGTGCGCTCCATTCTGGATTTTGACACCCCCGGACGTTTGGAAATTCGCTACAACTCGGAGTGGTTGTCTGGTCTGGATTTGAGTCAGATTTTGGAACTCTTTGCCACAATGACCGTCGGCCAAATGCTGGCGAAAGAAGGCTTTGCGGAACGTTACGAAAACGGGACGCCGGTATTTCTGCACGAGTTTTTCTACCCGCTAATGCAGGGGTATGACTCGGTGGCGGTGAAAGCGGACATTGAGCTGGGTGGCACTGACCAAAAGTTCAACATTGCGGTGGGGCGCGACCTCCAGCGACATTTTGGCCTGGAGCCGCAGTTTGGCATGTTGTTGCCGTTGCTGCTGGGCACCGACGGGGCGCAAAAAATGTCGAAGTCCCTGGGCAATTACGTGGGCCTGCAAGAAGACCCGCTCACCATGTATTCCAAGCTGGAAAAGACCCCAGACAACTTGATTGAGCAGTATTTTGAACTGCTAACCCGGTTACCCCTGGCAGAATTGCCGGAAAATCCGCGCGATCGCCAAAAGCTGCTCGCCCTCGACGTGACCCGTCAGTTTCATAGTGAGGCGGCAGCTCAACAGGCCCAAACGGACGCGGTGAATTTGGTGCAGGGTGGCGGCGCGGCGGAGAGTGTGCCGGAGTTTTCCCTGAGTGAGGTCAATTTCCCCGCCAAGGCGTTTTACCTGTTGGGTACCACTCCGCTCTGTGCCAGCAGTAGCGAAGCGCGACGCCAGATTCAAGGGGGGGCGGTGAAGTTGGAGGGCGATCGCCTTGCTGATCCCAACCTGGTTTTCGAGACCCCCGATAATTTGGATGGCAAAGTCCTGCAAGTCGGCAAGAAAAAATTTGTGCGCTTGGTGAAATAGTCACCGGGGGCAGTGTGATGTGGTTTGGCGCAAAAGATTTAGAGAATAACAGTCATGGCCCAACGTGATCCTGCGGAGTGCATTATTGTGCCGCTTGATGTGCCCGATGCCGAGTCCGCTCGTCGTTTAATCGATGACATTCCTGCCGTCAAGTTTTGGAAAGTAGGACTAGAGCTGTTTGTCAGCAGTGGGCCAGAAATCTTGACTGATCTGAAAGACCGGGACAAGCGCATCTTTCTAGATCTCAAGTTCCACGATATTCCTAATACGATGGCGGGGGCTTGCCGCGCGGCGGGACGCTATGGCGTGGATCTCGTCACTGTACACGCTCCTGCGGGCATGGCGGCGCTCCAGGCGGCGCAGCAAGCAGCGACCGAAGGGGCAGCAGCAGCGGGGATGGCGGCCCCCAACCTGATTGCCGTGACGGTATTGACCAGTATTGATCTGCGATCGCTCGCCTTTGACCTCAAAATACCGCTAGAGCTGTCTGACTATGCCCTGCAAATGGCGTTGCTATCGCAGCAGGCCGGCTTGGCGGGCAGTGTCTGCTCGCCCCATGAAGCCGAGTTGTTGCGTCGCTGCTGTGGCCCGGATTGGTTATTAGTCTGTCCGGGGGTGCGACCTGACTGGGCACAAGCCGGTGATCAACGGCGGGTGATGACACCCGGCGCGGCGATCGCGGCTGGGGCTAATTATCTGGTAATTGGTCGTCCCATCACTCAAGCCGATGAGCCCAATGCGGCATTTCAACGCATCTGCGATGAGCTAACGCCAACTTGAGTCCGTTCTTCCAAGAAAAATACTATCCAAACCAAAACAGAAGCCCCCACTCACAAATCCGAAGATTTGTTCTGTTACCTGGGAGCTTCTGCAAGGAATACCTGACGGCTAAAGCTAGTGTAGAGTCTAGCTCTGGCGACGCATCCGTCTTCTCTGACGGCGTCTAGCTACTTCTTTGCGCTTACGCTTTTCAGCGGGAGTTTCAAAATGCCGCTTCTTTTTCATATCGGCAAAGATGCCAGCGCTAGAAACTTTGCGCTTAAAGCGCCGTAGTGCCGATTCTAGGTGTTCGTGTTCTCCGAGTACCACTTGGGCCATGCAGTTGCCTCCTATCAAAGTTCTTATTTTAAAGCATAAAGACGAGGACAGAGGGGGCAAAGTCCCCTTTGTCCTCTCCAGGGTTAATAGCCTCAATGAATAGTAGCCGTATCAGCGATCGCGTCTAACCGCGACCACCCCAGCCACCACCACCACCTGAGGGTTTACGTTCTGTGCGAGGACGAGCCTTATTCACCTTCAGGGTGCGGCCCATCCACTCAGCTCCATCGAGATCTTCAATTGCCTTATCTTCTTCGGCATCATCAGACATCTCCACAAATGCAAATCCGCGCATCCGACCGGTTTCCCGATCAGTGGGGACTTGAATTCTCTTGACGCTACCGTACTCTTTGAAAACTTCATTGAGATCATCTTCGGTGGCGCTGTAGGAAAGGTTCCCTACATAAACGGTCATAGCCCAACCTCGCAAGCAAACTAAAAAACAAAAACGGAATACGGGGATAAGCTATCAAACCAAAAGCCAGAGGACAGAATCCCAGAACTAGCGGACACTCAACCACCGAAACCTCATTCAGTTTACACTATCCTGTCAATCTCTCTCCAGATGCGATCGCGATGCCTCATGACCGGGCATATGGCTCCACTGCCTCAGCGCCAAACCCGCTGCCTGACAAGGTTTCGAGAAGATGCTCACGCAGCCTGATTGAAGGCCGCTGGGAGCATCATCCGCCGATTATCGAAGTCAACGTAGTAAATTAATTCTTCATACTCGACTCATCTTCGTGATCGCCTGAGAAGACGTCAGTTCGACGGGCTGATTTGGCGCGCGCTCCAGACCTCTCTTCCGAAGCGAGAAAGGCTCCAAACCCTGGTTTTTGCGTTGACGATAATGCCCAACTCAAGCTGACATCACAGGCTGGGAATTTTCATCGAACTCACGTTAAGAGGATGTTTTGAAAGGGTTGCTTTGCGTAGCAAAGATGACCTAAGTCCCTTGAGATTGGGCTGAAACGCCTTTTGTATCGTCGTGTTTCTAGGTGTCCCAGGTGGCAAAGCCTTGGCTGGAGAACTTCTCAAACACCCTCTAAGAAGATATCGCATTGCGCCAATAGCTCCGGGCATGGCCATGAGCTTGTGAGGCGTTAGCGCGATTGCCTCACACTCCCACCAGGAAACTCAATATATCGAGGGGGCACCATTTCGGTGAGCCAGACGCCATTTTGGGAGCAGTAAAACTGGTACCCGGCTCGACACATCGCCTCTGCCTGAATAATCAGGACAATGGGATGCCCGTGCCGTTGCCCCACCCGAATGGCATCTAACTCTTCGGCGGCTAAATGCACATGCTGGCGGCTGCCTGGCAACAGCCCGCGAGTGCGAATCGAAGACAGAAAACGGGTCGCCGTACCGTGAAATAAAAGCGTCGGGGGGACCTCCGCCACGAGTTCTAAATCGATCGCGAGGGCGTGCCCCTGGTTGGCACGAATTTTGGTGCGATCGGCATTGTAGGTAAACCGCTCTTGGGTATTTTTTTGCACGATGACATCGAGCAGTTCCTGGGAAATGGCAATCCCGTGCTGGTTGACCAAATCGATGAGCTGCCCCACATCGGCCCAGCCATTGACATCCAGTTGGAGGCCAATGACTTGCGGTTTATGACGCAAGATCAAACTCAAAAATTTGCTGAGTTTCGCTAGATGCTTATCCATAAGTAGAGACAATTCTACGAGTCGAGTCGCCCGGTGCGGTGAGGGGGGAGAGCCATATCGGACGCGACGCCGACTAGAGCACAGAGCCAGGTTACGGGGCAGTTGCCAACGCAATCGCTCTTAATGCGAGAGCACCATCCCCTGAGTGCGTGGATTTTCCGGGCAAACCCCTGGTCTCATCATCTATATATATCGTTGGTATATGTTGTTGGTCTTCCACTCTTTCAGGTGATCGCCCGCACCTCCCTTACGGTTGGACTTGCTTGAGGGCGGCCGGTACATCCATGACCACAAAACGGTCAACGGCCTGATACATCCATTGCAATGGCAATTTGGGATCAGCATGGGTCGCTTGAAATCCTAAGGCTTGGGCTAAGTCGGCATAGCTGGGATGAATTACTAGAGTGTACATATCCATCAGATTAGGAAAATCTTGCTGCATCGCCAGCAGTCTTTGCTGCGCATCTTGAACAAATCGACTGCGTTGGCCACTCAGATGGCTGGGATCGATGACAAAACTGCGCACAAATACGGATCGACATTGGCGATCGCCGGGCAGCGCCATTTTGAACGGGTCTTCGCTCGCCACCTGACTCAAGTGCAACCCCTGGCTCGGCGGTTCAAAAAACTTGATTTCCGAATCGCGCTGGGTGGGATACAGCGCATAAAAGCCGAGGGGATTTTGGTTGTCGCAACGGCGCAGCACCCGCAAGCCTTGGCTGTACTGCTCGGCCCAATCGCGGAGAATGTTGGCAATGCGATAGGGCACGGCGTCGGTGTTGCGGTTTAGCCAGTTGTAGTTCTGCGCTAACAGGTTGGCGATGGGAATGGCGTCACAGCGGGGATCAAAATCGTCGGGCTCAATGTCAGCGATCGCTCCCGCCGTCGGCACAACCTGCAACTCGGGCAGTTCCACCAGGGCAATCTGGGTTGTATTGCCGTCAAAGGTTTTGCGAATCAGGCCCAGGGCGGCCAGCTTATCGAGCATCATGCCCGCTGCGCGATCGCTACCCCGATCGCGATCGCTATAAAACACATCTGCCGCCTCGCCACAGCTACAGTCCACCCAACCGGGGGGCAACGTGAGCTGCGGCAATGGCGTTGGCAACGGTTGGCCCTGTTGATCTGCCGCCTTTGCTAATAAATACAGCCACAGCCGCAAAAAGCACTCTGCCCGCCGCCGGGTCATGCCGACCCGACCCGTGACCACCCCTAAGTAACGCTCATATAGAACGTCCGGGATGAGTTGCCGTAGCGCGGCAAGATCATGGGCGACAGGTGGCGACATAAGCATTAAGACAGCAGCCGAGCAACCAGGTCGCCCGAGCCGCGAATTGTTGGCAGGGTTTACTTATCATAAACATTCCCCGATCTCGGCCCTGACAGAAAAGTGTAGTGTGGCGCTTCGTCAGTTGGCTCGGTCTGTCTCCCTGTGAGCTGCCACCTTCATCCTGTAGCGGAGCCCGGGGCCAGAGTCTATTGAGTGAATCGTTCACAGTCGCTCATCTCCAGACAAAGCGCGGTATACTCCGTGGCGAGGATCGGGATCATAAGGGAGAAGGGTCATGGCAGGAAAGCTGGCGGTTGTGGTGCTAGCAGCCGGAAAAGGGACGCGGATGAAGTCGGCATTGCCCAAGGTGCTGCATCCCCTGGGGGGGCGATCGCTCGTCGAGTGTGCCCTCGATAGTCTCATCGAAGTTGATCCCGCCCATCGTCTGGTCGTCGTCGGATACGAAGCCGACCAGGTGAGAACCGCCCTCGCCCACTTAGACAACGTCACCTTTGTCGAGCAGACCGAGCAGTTGGGTACGGGCCATGCCGTGCAACAGGTACTGCCCCATTTGCAAGATTTTGAGGGCGACCTGCTGGTACTCAATGGTGATGTGCCCCTGTTGCGCCCGTCTACCCTGCGGCAAATGCTTGAAGTGCATCAGACTCGGCAAAATGAAGCCACGTTACTGACTGCTCAATTCCTTGACCCCACCGGATATGGTCGCGTCTTTTGCAACGATGATGACGTGGTGACCGAGATTATCGAACATCGCGACTGCACCGAGGCCCAGCGCCAAAATCGCCGCATTAATGCCGGGGTGTATTGCTTCAAATGGTCAGCTTTATCGAAAATTTTGCCGGAACTCAAAGCCGATAACGATCAGCAAGAGTACTACCTCACGGACGTGGTGAAGGATATGACTCCCGTCGTGGCGGTGGATGTGGACGACGCCCAAGAGATTCAGGGCATCAACAATCGCAAGCAATTGGCCGAAGCCTACAGCATTTTGCAAGACCGCATCAAGGATGAATGGATGACGGCGGGAGTCACGTTTTTAGAACCCGACACCACCACAATAGACATTACCGTGCAGATTGAGCCGGATGTGATTATTGAGCCCCAAACCCACCTGCGGGGGCATACCGTCATTGGCTCTGGTAGTCGCCTTGGCCCCGGCAGCCTGATTGAAAATTCCACTGTGGGAAAAAACGCCACCATTTTGTATTCCACGCTGTCCGATAGTCAGGTGGGTGATGGCGTGCGGGTCGGCCCCTATGCGCATCTGCGCGGACAGACCGTGGTGGGGGATAACTGCCGTATCGGTAACTTTGTGGAAATCAAGAAATCGACGCTGGGCGATCGCGTCAATGTCGCGCACCTCTCCTACCTCGGCGATGCGACCCTCGGCAATCAGGTCAATGTGGGGGCGGGCACCATCACCGCCAATTACGACGGTGTGAAAAAACACCCCACGGTGATCGGCGATCGCACTAAAACTGGCTCCAACAGCGTCTTTGTCGCCCCTGTGACCATTGGCCCAGATGTCACGGTCGCGGCGGGTTCCGTCGTCACCAAAGACGTGGAAGCGGACGCCCTCGTCGTTGCCCGCGCCAAGCAAAGTACGATTCCGGGCTGGCGTTCCAAGCGCTATGACCAGTCTGACGACACCTCAGCCTGACCGCTGGCAGGCAAGATCACCCCAATTGTCTGCTATCGGCGGGCAAACATGTCATTTTCTGCAAAGTGCTGTAGCCAGCGGGTGTGGATACTAGAACCAGCCCCTAGCGAGGACTGCAGACATGTTTGAAACGCTGATTGCCAGTGGCCTGTGCTTTTTGGTCAACGCCCCAGGGCACACCATTGAAGTGAGCGATCGCTGTGTCAGCTCGGCCACCGCCATGGAGCAAACCCCATACACTGCCAGGGAATCGGCCTTTCTGGCCGAGTACCGACAGCGACACCCCGACAGCATCTTTACCGATGCTGAAGCGCTCTTGAGTGGTTGGGTCAGCTGTGGCGAAGGGGCCGTCACGGCCTCGGCAGAAGCGTCGGACGAGTTCATCACAGATGCGGACGCCGCCGAGTTGGTCACAATGCTGATGCAACATTGGGAAGCCTCGCACCGAGCCGCGCTATCGCAGCTATGCCCCGACCTGCGCCCTGTTTCCGAAATTCACTAAAGCTGTTTGTCCGCAGTCGTAACGGTCAGCGTTGTCGGAATTTTGCAGCAATTCTCAGTAGGGCTTGGTGGCTTCAGTCATATCGCTTAGGCTGAGCCTGTCGTGGGCGCTGCGTCTCTCAAAGAGAGGAAGCTGGTTCACCCTTCGACGAGCTCAGGGCAAACGACAAGTTGACAAACATGAGCATTGCTGGGAATTTTGGGCGATACACAGCTTCAGGAGCCGCAACTGGTAAAATCCACAGCGAGTTATGAGGCAAAAACAGGCCCCACCCTCACCCCCAGTCACCCTCACCCCCAGCGACTCCTATGCTCCAGGCGGTACTGTTCGACCTTGACGGCACCCTGACCAACACCGACCCGATTCACATCAAAGTCTGGCGCGACATTTTAGAACCGGAAGGCTATACCGTTGACGACGATTTTTTTAAGGAACACATCAGCGGTCGGCTCAACGAGTACCTGATCAAAGAACTGCTGCCCCACCTCTCCGCCGCCGAGGGCGAACAATTAGCGGTGGATAAAGAAGCAACATTCCGCGAGTTGGCTGCCAGTGAACTCACGCGGATGCCCGGATTTGACGAACTCTATGACTGGATCAAACGCCAAGGGCTGAAAACCGCTGTCGTCACCAATGCACCCCGCGCCAACGCTGAATTTGTGCTCCAGATTTTGCAGCTCGAATCGGCCTTCGATTTTTTGCTGATTGCAGGCGAGTTGCCCCGCAGCAAACCCGACCCGTTGCCTTATCAAACGGCACTTGATCGATTTGAGATCTCGGCAGGGGATGCGATCGTGTTTGAAGACTCGAAAACTGGCATTCAGTCGGCGGTATCCGCCCAAATTCCCACCATGGGTGTGGCCTCGACCCACGCCCCGGATGTGCTGTACGGCTACGGGGCCAGTCTCGTGATTGAGCAATTCAACGATTCGCGCCTCCAAAAGTTTGGTCTGTTCCAAGCCAACTAAAAAACCCGATTCCCATTGAGCATGAGAACCGGGCCAATTGTTGGTTCATCAACTTAATGCGCTGTCAGCTTTTCCAACCTTCGATCGCAGCCACCACCACATTCACATAAGGATTGTCCAAAAACTCCTCAATGGCCGTTCGGCCACCTGCGATCAGGGCTTTCACCAGCCGTTTTTTCACTGGCTGGGAGGTTGTGATGTTCAGTAATGTTTGCGCCTCGGCCTCGGTGACATCGGGGTTGTCCTGTTTTACCTCGGCTAACTTGGCTTGCAATGCTTGTAAATCGGCAGCGAGCTGTTGCTTGGCTGGATCCGCTGAAGTAGGAGTCATTGTGTTACGCGAGGTCAGTCGAATATCTCTAACTGTCCCCGTGTTGATGGCGGAGCCTATGGCGGAGCCGTCAATTTGCACTGATCGATTTGATGTGTCACCCATGATAAAACCTCTAATGAACTTAAAAACTGAATAAGGATCGTTAATCAGACTCTCTCCTATGTGCTTAAATTTCTAGCCGATCCTGAATTAAAGGCACTTCCGTAAACATCTCCGCCCACATTTATGGAGTGATTTTTGTGAACAAAATTAATTTTCCTGACTTTATTCGTCACAAAGTTCGCGACATAATTTTCGACATGCCTAGGATTTTCGATCTTTTGTTTCAGTACCTCAACAACTTCATGCAGAAAACGCGGATTTTGACTTTCAAAACATTCCTCAAATCCAGAGTCAAAATGCAATAGCAAAACGTAGATATATCCTAGATGCTGGTATTCACTCTTGATATACAAGCCAAGCGCAACGAAGATCATCAGAAATCCAACAAGCAGAATCATGAGTTCTTCTGCGATCGCTGTCATCAGAGACCCTAAAAACAGCCAGCCTAGTGGCACAGAGAGCGGAATTGAATAGTCTTCAACTCGTTTCCACTTTTCGACGGTAGCGTAGGCAATGTTACTGATTTGGTAAATGGTGTCTTCAAAAATCAGTGCATTATCTTTGATGTGGATTTTGTCAGGCTTTTTAGGATCGAGCCGGAACTTTTCTTTGGTGATGCTAATCATGAGTTGGAATCCCCGACCGAGAATGATTTGATGTTATCAATCTCGTTTGATTAGCGAAATCAGGTTTTGCTCAGTTTTGTTCAGGCGTAGTTCAGTTTTCTGCGGGTAATGGAAAACTTGTGTGCTGTTGATTAATTTATGGAGCGGGTGATGCCACTTCATTCGCGACTAAAATCGGAAGTATGTAATTGCTGCTGCGGCTAGGCGAGTTGACATGACCCCAACGCTGAAACTGTATGGCTTGCTGGCGATCGCGGGTGCCCTCGCCACCGCCCTGGATGCGTTGGGGCCAACTGAAGCCGTCATTTCCTTGCCGCTAGAGGCGATGCTGTTTGTGAACGGCATGATTCTGCTGTTGATGGTGGTGGACTGGGCGCAGGTGAATGGCCCCCAGCGGGCGATCGCCCAGCGCGAACAACTGCCTCGCCTCTCCATTGGTCGCGACAATCCGGTTACGCTCAAAGTCTCTGCCCCCAAAGCCGCCGCCAAACTGCAAATCTTCGATCGCTATCCCACCGACTTTGACGACATCCCAATGCCACTCACGGTGGATTTGCCCGCCAAAACCGCCACTCAGATTACCTATCAAGTTTTACCGCGACAGCGCGGCGAATATCAGTGGGGCGACCTGCAGATGCGCCAGCTAGGACCGTGGGGCTTGGCCTGGCGCAGTTGGACGCTTCCCGCCGAGCAAACTGTCGCCGTCTATCCCGATTTGGTCGGGCTGCGATCGCTCTCGGTCAAACTCGCCATCCAATCTACCGGCAGCATGCGCCAGCGCCAGCGGGTCGGCATCGGCACCGAATTTGCCGAACTGCGCGAATACGCCGTTGGCGACGACCCGCGCTTCATCGACTGGAAAGCCACGGCCCGCCGCAGCGCCCCCCTTATCCGGGTTTTGGAACCTGAACGCGAACAATCCCTCATTGTGCTGCTCGATCGCGGTCGCCTCATGACCGCCAACGTCAAAGGGCTTTCCCGCTTTGACTGGGGGCTGAATGCCACCCTTTCCCTTGCGCTGGCTGGACTGCACCGGGGCGATCGCGTCGGCGTCGGCGTCTTCGATCGCGAAATGCACACCTGGATTCCCGCCACCGGGGGCCGCCAGCACCTGCAACGCCTGATCGAAAAACTCACCCCCATTCAGCCCGCCATGCTCGAATCTGACTATTTAGGCGCGGTGACCAAAGTGGCGACCCAACAACACCGTCGCGCCCTCGTCGTCGTCATCACCGATCTGGTCGATCAAACTGCTTCTGCCGAATTGCTCACCGCTCTGACCCGCCTCAAATCGCGCCACCTGCCCTTTTGTGTCACCCTGCGCGATCCACAAGTCGATACCCAGGCCCACGAATTTGCCGATGATGTCAGTGCGGCCTACCGCCGCGCCGTCGCCCTCGATTTACTGGAACAGCGCCAGGCCGCCTTTGCCCAACTCAAGCAGGCGGGCGTGTTGGTACTCGATGCCCCCGCCGACCAAATCACCGATCCGCTGGTGGAAGACTATCTCCGCATCAAAGCCCGCAACCGCTTATAAAAAGCTGCAAAGCGGGCCGGATACGCACTTTGCTGCACGCTAGTTGTGAGTCAAGTTGTGAACCGCGATCGCTAGAGCAATGGCGACCTTCTCGCCATACAGCGAGACGTTACTGTACAACTTCACGGTTGTTAGGAGACTGAGCATCAGGCGAAATTACACCGCTGGTGCTGTTGTTCATCTCGTCTGTACCTGAGGTGCTCTGACGAGTTGGTACCACTTCACTATCTACGCGTTCCCGATTGTTGGGGGACTGACTATCAGGCGAAATCACACCGTCAGTCAGGTTGGGATTTTCGGTCTCCATGACATCACCCGTCACGCCTTCATCAGGAATGGCCCGGTTATTCGGGGACTGACTGTCGGGAGAAATAATGCCACGGTTCGGTGCTGATGAGCGATCGAACTCGACTCTTTCACCAGTCTCGCGATAAATGTCAAAAGCTTCTTGAAAGCTCATCGGTTCATCACGGGTTTCGGTTGCGCCACTGGGCAACTCGCGATTGTTAGGCGACTGGCTGTCGGGCGAGATAATGCCGTCGATCAAATCGGGATTTTCGGCATCTACCCCATTGCCAGCGACACCTGCATCAGGAAGGGTGCGATTATTCGGCGATTGACTATCGGGCGAGATAATGCCGTCAACCCGGTTAGGGTTCTCCGTCTCTATCATTTCAGGCGATTCAACATTGTCAGTCGGAATCTCACGGTTATTGGGTGACTGACTATCAGGAGAAATCACACCTTCAGTTGCATCAACACTGGTTTCTGGCATTTCTGATGCATTGCTGTGCATATCGGCACGAGCAGTTGCCCCCAGTGTCAGAGCCACGGTGGCCGACAGAGAACATAAAATAAAGCGTTTCATACGATACCTCTAAAGCTTCAAGCCAAACAGCTGATGCTTTTGTTCATCAATTCAATTCAGGAAAGTGTTCAATCCGAGAAAGTAACGATCAATCCATTGATGACAGTGACTCTCTAAAGTCATTAGCGTTAGCACTGGCTGTTTCGGCTGTCTTTATTTAAGTTAAGAAAGAATAGAATTTATTTGATGACCCTTAAGGAAGGTTAGGGGTCATCCAGAAGTTGGACTTTTGTATAGAGTGCTACGTTTTTGTCTGGTAAGTCGTAATGGCAAATGAGTCCTTCCCATTCGGCCAGCACACGGTCATGCCCAGGGTTGGGGGGCGTCTCTGAATCCCAAACGATCCATGCTGACCTTGCGTTGTCCCTACTGACGGCAAGGATCGACGGGCAAATCACATTCCGACTGATGGTCGTGGAACGATTGCCGGGGGGGATGAATGTCGGAACGGCCCCTTTTTTGGCGTGGATACTTTTATTGTCAGCGGGTTGCTGACTGTGGCATGACTGGTTAACGGGCCACATTGTAATCATCGCGACTGGATTGCCGACTGGCCGTTGGGTCAACCCTCACGGGGCGAGGGGGCCAGGCTGAAGGCGCGAATGCTTTGGGCTTGCTGCTCGACGCGGGTAGCGAGGCGATCGCACACTAGGGTACACAGCTCGTAAGTCAACTCATCGGTCACGCTGTAGTAGGCGGTGGTGCCCTCACACCGTCGCGCCAACATGCCCGCTTGCAGCATCACTTTAAGATGCTTGGAGACATTGGCCTGACTGGTCGCCGTGGCTGCCACCAGATCCTGCACGCATTTTTCGCCATCGCGCAACAGATTCAAAATCTTGAGCCGCATGGGTTCGCCCAGAATGCTGAAGTATGCCGCGACCTGTTGCACCACGTCCGTGGATACAGGCTCCATGGGTTTAACTCCAAACTGTGTGTGAAAGGAACGATCCCCGCTATTTTAACAGTGAATATTTAATTGCCCAGGGGCGAGCTTGCTAGTTCACAAAGGCTTGTTGATGGTCTTCAATATCGGCCTCAGCGCTGTGGACAATGTCGCGAAGGGTAGCCAGGATATCGGTTGGGGCGTCTGACCAGAGATGCCGCTGGTGGGCTTCGAGCAGGCGCTCGGCCATATCGCGCAAAGCCCACGGATTCGCCCGTTGCACAAAGGCGCGGGTGTCCTCATCCAACACATAGGCCTGGGCAACGCCGGTGTACATATGGTCGGCGACGCAGTGGGTGGTGGCGTCGTAGGCAAAGAGATAATCCACGGTGGCGGCCATTTCAAACGCGCCTTTGTAGCCGTGGCGTTTGACTCCCGCCAGCCATTTCGGATTCACCACGCGAGACCGATAGACGCGGGCGATTTCTTGGGCGAGCGATCGCACTTGCGGATTCTCGGCCACGGCGTGATCGCCGAAGTAGGTTTGGGGCGATCGCCCCGACGCGGCCTTGACCGCTGCCGTCAGCCCCCCTTGAAACTGGTAGTAATCATCGGAGTCCAGCAGATCGTGTTCGCGATTGTCCTGGTTGTGCAGCACGACCTGCATAGTTTGCAAGCGCGCCTGAAAAGCTTCTGGCGCTGACCGCCCCTGGGCGTGGCGACCATAGGCGTAGCTGCTCCAGTTGACGTAGGCGCGGGCGAGATCCTCATCGGTCGTCCAGTTTTGCGCTTCGATCAGGCCCTGGAGTCCGGCCCCATAGGCTCCTGGCTTAGAGCCAAAGACGCGGTAGCGCGATCGCTCCCGCGCCTGCTCTGCGGTGAGTCCTTGCTGTTGCCAAGCATGGGCTTCCGCTGCTGCTTTCGCCGCCAGGGGATTCTCTTCAGCGGGCTCGGGCAGTTGCGCGACGGCCTCGACCGCCTGGTCAAACAGGTCGATCAAATTGGGGAAGGCATCGCGAAAGAAGCCAGACACCCGCAAGGTGACATCCACCCGGGGCCGCCCGAGGAGCGCGATGGGTAAGATTTCAAAATCTACCACCCGCCGCGAGGGGCCATCCCATACGGGACGCACCCCGAGCAGGGCCAGGGCTTCGGCAATGTCGTCGCCCCCGGTGCGCATGGTCGAGGTGCCCCACACCGACAACCCCAGGCTTTGGGGATATTCGCCATTTTCCTGAGTGTAGTGTTCCACCAGCACTTCCGCCGCCTTGCGCCCCACATCCCAAGCGCTCTCGGTGGGAATGGCGCGAATATCCACCGAGTAAAAATTGCGTCCGGTGGGCAACACATCGGGGCGGTTACGGGTTGGGGCACCGGCGGGGCCACTGGGGACGTAGCGCCCATCGAGGCCCGCAAGCAGGGCAGAAATTTCCCGATCCGTTTGCCGCAGGTTGGGCAATAGCGATCGCTGAATCCAGTGCAGTTCTGCTGCTAAGACCGGGGGCGGCGCTGCCGTTAAGGCTTGTGGAGACGGTTCAATCAATGCCTCGACCGATTGTTGGGCTTGCGCTTCGAGCACTGCGACCAGATCCCCCACCGTGCGACAGGCTTGGGCGGCGGTGTGCTGCTCAGGCGGAATTTGATGTTCGGCAGGGAGGTGCCACGGCTGGCCCAAATCGTCGATCAGGGGGTCGAGGTCGAGCTGCCAGGCTTGGGCGATCGCCCGTGTGAGTCCGAGCCTTTTACCCGAAGGGTGGCGGGCGATCGCGATGACTAAATCCCGCAGTTGTCGTCCCGTCGGACAGCATCCCAAAATATGCAACCCGTCGCGAATCTGGGCTTCCTTCAGCTCACAGAGATAGCCGTCAACGGAGGGTAGCAGCGCGGTAAATTGGTCGTCATTCCCAGCGGTGGCGGTGGGGACGGTGGCGGCGCGATCGCCCGCCAAATCCTCTAGCAAGTGACTGGTTTGGAGCACGTCGAGGAGGCGATCGCGAAGGGTCGGTAACCGACTCGGATCCAGGCTTTGCGCTTCATAATATTCATCCACCAGTCCTTCCAGCTGTTGCAGCGGCCCATACAGCTCAGCGCGAGTGAGGGGCGGCGTTAGATGATCGATAATGACGGCTTGCGCGCGCCGCTTTGCCTGCGCCCCCTCCCCCGGATCATTCACGATAAAGGGATAAAGGTGGGGCATGGCCCCCAATGCCGCTTCGGGATAACAGTCCGCCGACAAGCCGATGCCCTTGCCGGGTAGCCATTCGAGATTGCCGTGCTTGCCCACGTGGACGATCGCCTGCGCGCCAAATTGCTGCCGCAGCCAGCTATAAAACGCCAGATAGGCATGGGTCGGCACCAGATCGGGGGCGTGATAGTTCAGCGATGGATCGAGGTCATAGCCTCGGCTCGGTTGAATGCCCACAAACACATGGCCCAACTGCAAACCCGCCACGGGCCAGGCATCGTAGGGTGGGGTGGGATAGCGCGATCGCTCCGCGTCAGGGGTGCCCCACTGCTGGGTCATCCCCCCTTGCACAGGGGCAGACAATTGCGACCAAAATTGCTCATAGTCAGCCATTGTGAGGGTTTGGGCGACGGGACGCATGGCCCAGCTTTCTGGATCATTGGTGACGCCTGCCGTGAGCCGCTGGATCAATTCGTCGCCATCCTGGGGCAGATCGGCAACCGTGTAGCCCTCGGCTTGCAAGGCCTGGAGAATTTCGACACAGCTTTGGGGCGTATCCAGACCCACCCCATTCGCGAGCCGCCCGTCACGGTTGGGATAGTTGGCCAGCACCAGGGCGATACGCCGGTCGGCAACGGGGGTGCGATGGAGCTTGACCCAGTTAGCGGCTAAATCGGCGACGAATTCAATGCGATCGCCCACCGGCTCATACGTCACCACATCCGTTTCGAGGCGATCGCTGCGCTGGGCGGCGGTTTTGAACGACACCGCCCGCGTAATGATGCGACCATCCACCTCCGGCAGGGCCACGTTCATGGCAATGTCACGGGGACTCAAGCCCATGGGATTTTGCTGCCAGGCGGCTTGCGTGCCCCCGCTGAGAATGACTTGCAGCACCGGGACATCCAACTGCTGCCAGAGATCTAAGTGGGGCGTGTCCGTGTGAATTTTGGCGATCGCGAAGCTGGTGGTATTGAGCAATAAATCGACCCCTGGAGCATCTTTGGGTCGCAGCCAATCGAGCAGGTCGGCCTGCATCTCCGGGCTTTGCAGCGATGACACAAAGAGGGGCCGTGGTTGCAACCCGCGCGCCTGCAACGCCTGACACAGCGCCTCAATGGGGGCCGTATTGCCCGCTAGATAATGGGCGCGGTAAAACAAAATGCCGACTTGGGCCGATGCGGCTGTCGTGGCAATATCGGGCGTCTGGGGGGACGGAGTCAATCGCCCCTGGCCCGGTTGATAGTGGCCTAGCGGTGGCACGGGGGTGGGCTCTGGTGGCTGCCAGTCGGTGTGCAGATAGCGATCGCACACGGCCATCAGACCATGTCGCCAATTATCACTGCCCCCTTCGTTCAAATAGCGCCAGAGCTGGTGAGCGACCGTCAGCGATACCGTCGAATGGCTGATCAAGTCAGGATCGGGGCGATCGTCCCCCGGCAGTACCAGCAGCGCGGTCTCGTTTTCAGCGGCGATCGCTTTGGCGACTTCCAGCCCGTACGACCAATAGGCGCGCCCGCCCAGCAGCCGAATAATGATCACCTGGGCTGCGCTCAGCACCGTATCGGCATAGGCATCGATCGCCAATTGCTGTTGGAGCTGTAACAGATTAGCGACCCGCAGGGCGGGGGCCGACTCCGGCCAGTGCTCCGCCACCCGCGCCAAGCACTGAATATCGGTATCCGCCGCCGTCAGCACCACGATCGGCGCAGGGGTCTGCTCCACAAAAATCACCCCATCTACCTCGGGATTCCAGCCCCCCGGGGTCGCTGCTAATCTATGCATCTCAATTCCTTAATGCCCAAGCATGAAATCTGAAGGAACTCTAGCATCTGCCCAGGGATGCCGAATTAGACCGCTACCATGTGTGGGACGTTGTTTTAAGCTCCCAGGTGATGTGCTGGGCAGTCGATGACGGTGCAGCTTCGGTCAGCCCGGCTATTCGATTGCTTGCGCCTGACTGGGCAGCACTGCGGCTGTCACCGCTGATCGAAACAGTTACTCAGCATTGGCCAATGTCCTCACTGTTATTGAGGATGTGCCAGTGTTCATGATCCGGTGGTCAGCCGACATGACTATTCAGCGTCATTACGACCCAGCGTCAGAAAAGTGCGCCCTAACGACAGAGATTTATGACTCTATTCCCTAAAAATTCAGAGTTAGTGGTGCGGACTCTACCAGAGTCAGCTTATCGGCAGTTGCGGCGATCGCTCTGGCAGCTGGCCGACGAGGCCAAATCGTTACGCCTCTCGGAAGTCGATCGAGCCTTCCCCCGGCTGCACCACAATGAGCCATCGACAACCTCCCAGTGGCAAGACTGGCTGCTGGTTGTGACCCCCACGACACAGGCTCTCTTGGTGCATCAATCAGGGTTGGCCGCTGACGCGATCGCCGCCCCGGAGGCGACCCATACGGTTGGTTTGATGACCGAGCCGCAGCAAATCCTGGCGGTCGTCACCTACTGGGGCCACAACCTCTGGGCCCAACCGATCGCCCAACCGTTGGCCGTAGCCGAGCATCATCTGCGCGATCGCACAGTGACCTCTGGCACCGAGTTGCTCCTGACCCTGCTGCCGATCTTGGCCGTGCCGCCGACCGACCCGCCGACCGAGGCCAGTACCGAGGCCACGGCGGCGGCTTCTAGGAACGTCCAGACCCGCCTGGATCGCGAGCTCGAACAAGGCGAACTGCTGAGTCAGGTGATTGCTAAAATTCGCGACAGCTTGGACTTAGACGTCATTCTCTCGACCACCGTGGCCGAAGTGCGCCAGTCCTTATCTACCGATCGCTTGCTAATTTACCAATTTCCATCGCGGGAAGCTGGCGCATCTAGGGATATTTCCGCCGTTTCAGATGCCCCTTCAGCCACCGCGACCCCGGGCCACATCACCTATGAATCGCTGGCTACCGCCACGATTAATTCCGTCAAAAACTTTCACGAGCAATATTGCTTTGACGACCAGACCCACTGCCGCCACAAGTATGGCTCTGGTATCCCCATCGCCATCAATGACGTGGCAGTGGCCTATCGCGATGTCCCCTGTCTGCACAACTTTTTGCAAAAAGCCCAGGTTCGCGCCAAGGTCATCGCGCCCATTTGGGCCAAGGGCGAGCTCTGGGGCCTGCTCATCGCCCATCAATGTGCCGCGTCGCGAGTGTGGACTGCACAGGAACTCAAGTTTTTGCAAGGCATTGCCGAGCATTTATCCGTGGCGATTCAGCAGGCCGAACTGTATGCCCGCCTGCGAGAACAGGCGCAGTCGCTGGAAGTGTGTGTGATCAACCGCACCCAGGATCTCAAAGATGCCCTGGCCGCGGCCCAATCCGCCAATCTGGCAAAAAGCGAGTTTTTGGCCACAATGAGCCACGAACTACGCACTCCCCTCACCTGCATTATTGGCATGTCGGCGACGCTGCTGCGCTGGTCTTTGGGCGAGTTGAATGAGCGCCAACGCACCTATCTGCAAACCATCTACGACAGTGGTGAGCGGCTGCTGGCAGTCATCAACGACATTTTGGAGATGGCGAAAATCGAGTCGGGCCGCGTCATTTTAGAAATCCAAGAGGTTTCCCTGACGCGACTGGGACAGCGATCGCTCGATCCGTTCCGCAAAACTGCCCGCGATCGCAATATTGAAATCAACTTTGAGTCCACCCTGATAGAAAATCAGGATGCGTTTACGGGCGATCCGCGCCGCATCACCCAAATTCTGGATAACTTACTCAGCAATGCCCTGAAATTCACCCACGAAGACGGCACCATTAATCTGCGGCTCTGGCGCGAACAGCAATTCGCCGTGTTTCAAATCGAAGATACGGGCATTGGCATCCCAGAAGAGCAGTTGTCACAGCTGTTTCAAACCTTTCAGCAGCTAGAAACCAGCCGTCAGCGCCAATATTCTGGCACCGGCTTAGGCCTCGCCTTGACCAAACAACTGGTGGAACTCCACGGTGGCACCGTCTTGGTCAACTCGCGAATCGGCGTGGGCTCCGTGTTCACTGTGCGACTGCCCGCCCAACGGCTCAGCTCGGCCGCCGCCCGCAACACCCCGACGCCAGAAGAGATCCAGTTGGTGCAGCCGATTGTCGGGCGCATTGTCTTGGTGGAAGATCAGGAAGATCGGGCTGGGATGATCTGCGATTTGCTGACGGCGGCGGGCTACCAAGTGATTTGGATGATTGAGGGGTCGCGGGTGGTGGAACAAGTCGCCCTCTTGCAACCCACCGTCGTGATTCTCAATATGCAGATCAACAGCATCGATGGTCAGCGCATGATTCGGGCGCTGCGAGAATCACTGATCACGACCAAGGTCAAAATTCTCGCCTTGAGTGATAATCAGGTGGCTCGCGAGACGACGCATCACGCCGACGCGATCGCCCTCCTCCCCCTTGCCCCAGAGCTTCTGCTAGAGCAGGTCAATGCCTTGATCGCGGCGGAACTAGGCAGCGCCGCCGCCAACTATTAAAGCCCAGCGTTGTGGGTGCAACATAACGGCAAAGGTCTTTTATAATCGCGACAGTTTGCTCAATGAGCCCCCGCGCCCTATGGCAGTGCCGTTCCGCTATCGATGGTCGAAATACACACTGTGGCGAGATTTGCCCCTGGCGGGCTTGGTCGTTGGCATGCTCACGGCCATCAGCGTTCACGAGCTCCCACGGGCGGCCAGGCCCGCCGGATCAGCGTTAGAGCCGACCGTCTGCCAGGCCGCCACAGCTTCCTCGCGGGCATTTCCCCAGAGGAGCTGTAACGAGGTCGCGCTGCGTTGGCAGCGATCGCCCGTTCCTCCAGCTCAGCTGCTCACTCAAGGCCTAGGATTCCTTGATGACCTGGCGGCGGTGAGCGATCGGCCCCGCTACCCGGTGGTGGCTCAACCGCCCTTTTGGCAGTCGGAAACCCCGGCGCAGTCGCCGCAGCTAAGGCAAATTGTGGATGGGGCAGTGGCGTTAATTGCGGCCCAGGGCTTACCCACTGAGTCCGTTTCCATCAGTTTGGTCGATTTGACGGGGGACTGCTGTGACTATGCGGCCTACCAAGACCAGCAACCGCGCTATCCCGCCAGCATTGTCAAGCTGTTTTGGCTGGTGGCGCTGTATGGCTACTACGATGCGGGCACCTTGTTGCCCGAGGTCGATGTTTACCGCGACGACGAAGCCTTGATGGCCCACTATTCCAATAACGGGGCGTCGAGTCGCATTGTGGATGCTTTGACCCAGACGACCTCGGGCGACACCCTGCCCCCCGCCGAATTGCCGACCTGGGTGGCGGCTCGCACTACCTTGAACGACTATTTTTTACGGGCCAACTACCCGGACTTGAATATTGCCCACAAAACGTTGCCCATTCCCGATTTGGGTATGGAAGAGCGCACGGGGCGCGACTGGCAACTTGCCCATGAGACACCCGAGGCGGCGGGACATGACACGCGCCAACGCAACTATCTGACGACGGCGGCAGTGGCGCGGCTGTTGTACGAGATTGATACCGGACAAGCGATTTCGCCCGCCGCCAGCGATCGCATCAAGCAATATCTTTACCACAGCCCTGACCCAGCCGAATGGCAGTGGACAGAAACTAATGCGATCGCGGGCTTTTTCGGCGAATACCTGCCGCCCGATGCGAGGCTGTATACCAAACTCGGCTTCACCTTTGACGATGGTCGCCAAGAGGCCGCCATCATTACTTCACCCGATCAGCAAGTACGCTTTGCGCTGGTTGTCTTTGCCAATGATGCCGTCTTTTCTGAGCACGAGACCATCCTGCCCGCGATCGCCCGCTACAGCTATGACCAAATGCACCGACGAGCTGCCACCCCTAACTAAACGATGACTGGCCAGTCGGTGACTCCCGTTCGCTGCTGCGTTAATTGGCAATGCGAGTGAGCAAGACCGGGCAAGGCGTGTAGACCCGCACATAGTCAGACAACGATTCGCCCAGCAGGCGATCGAGGTCGGGCATGCCCTTCGCGATGGAGGGGCGGCGATCGGGCGATCCGAGAATAATTAAATCCACATTTTTGTCGTCAGCCAGTTGGCAAATGCGGCGACCCGCCTTGCCTTCCGGCGCTGCCAACGTTGATTTGATGCCATAGCGCTTCGCTTCTGCCGCCGCTGCGGTCAGCACCGGGTCTTTGCTGGGGTCAGGTTCGGTCTCATCAAAGGGCCGCGCCTTCAAGTTCGAGACCGTATGGACCAAGACGAGTTCGCCGCCACTCACATCGCGCAGTAAGCTAATGCCCAGCTTCAACCCTTCTTGGGCCGAGTCCGACTTATCCATCGCCACCATGACTCGCTTCACTGAACGAATGCTGTAGAGATCGTCCTTCACCAGCAGCATGGGCCGCGATGATAGCTGAAACACGTACTGACTCACGGAGTTATCCAAAATTGCTTTCAGACCTTTCAAGCCCCGAGACCCCATGATGATCAGGTCAGCATCAATTTCTTTTGCCACCGTGATCACCACATCCTTGGGGTCACCCTCGCGCAGCATCGCGGTCACATGCCCCGGATCGAGATTTAGGTTTTTGATTGCTTCGGCCAGTGTGCGCCCCCCGGCTTCCCACTTTTCAGTCATGCCCTCAGCCGACACCTGCGGCGACACCACATGTAAAACGGTGATGTTGGCTCGCTGAATCAGCGGAATTTCCATCAACACCTTCATCATTGCTTCGGTGTTGCCGGTGCCAGAGTCCGCTAAAAGAATTTTTTCGATCATGATGACCTCATTCGAGTGCGCCGCTTATCAGTGGGGCACAGTGAACAAAAGAGTTTTCTTTAATTAATGGAAACGCATGTAAAACCCCTGTGAGATAAGGGTTTTGTACTCCATGTCAATAATAGTCACCTGGCTTGACGCAGTTTTGAACGATTTCATAATTCGTAGTAACCCTATGGCTCTGCTCTCGCCTAACGGGACGCCGCCCGCCCCCCCGCGATCGCGCCCCGAGTTTTGCGACCAAAGGTAAACCAGATACAGGCTAAAGCCGCGTATCGGGCATCCTAAAGCAGTCGTTTTACGGAGCGGCCAGAGCCGCATCACCGCGATCGGTTCCTCAATAGGGTTGGCAACTTTGCTGTTCTGCCCCAGGAGTCGGGGCGTTGGGCCGCTAAACCAGGTAGCCCTGGCGAACACCGCTGAGTATGAGACCCAGTGTCGCCAGCGTCATCGTCGCTTCATTCTGGCCACCAATGTCCTCGACGAGCAATCCTATCCAGCCGAGCGCCTGCTGCGCGAATCACAAAGCTCAGCAGCATGTTGAGCTTTGTGATTCGCTTCCTTAAAGACCCCCAGGGTAAGCGCAAGAAAAAAGGGTCTGTGACATGCTAGAGGCAACCCATCACTGTGCCCCCTGAGAGTTGCCATG
>NZ_JACSWC010000437.1 GCF_016888165.1 Halomicronema sp. CCY15110
TCGCTCAACCTACCAGTATCGAGAGTTGAGCGGCGTCGAAACTCGGTTCATGGGGATCTTTTTTGCGCGCAAGTCCCCTCCCCTATTACTCGGCGGCATCAGTCACGAGCCCGATCCACCCACCCAGCGGGAAGAGCAAAGCTCTACCTCCCCCAGCCCCTCCTCCTCGTTTTGAGCTACTACGTACACACCTCTCGATAGCTCCCTCAAAATGCTGCATTTGCCCCCCCTTTGTCCCCCCAATTCTGGGAGAAGACCCAAATTCGAAGTCCCCCAAACTTGGGGGATTTAGGGGGCTGAATCGCTGGCAAGTCATAACGGATCACTTATGTGTACGTAGTAGCCTAGTTTGGGAGCAGGGGAGCGAGCGGCTTGAAGTCCCTCGCCCACTGTTGGGACAGGGATTTAGGGTGTAGACGCGAAGCGGCTGCTCGAAGAGTGGGCCGATGGGGGAGCGAATTTACGCCGAGCGGGACTAGGGCCTGTCACCATTTAGTCATCAAAGCCTGGCGGCAAAAGGACGACAGGCCCTCGTTTATTTCAGGAGTGCGGGCGCGGTAATGCTGATCTCACCAGGTTTCTGGAATTAATTGATGACGCGCCCTAGTGCAAACCAGTCAAACTCAAGGTCCTGACTGGCAAGCGCGATCGCCCGACCCACCAGCATCGCGCCCCAGCGGGCCTGCCCACGGGGTATCAAACTTGACATTGATCGTTTATTATTTTGGACTTTAATGCTCGAAAAGCCCTATCTTTAAATTCATCGCGATCGTCTCCGGCCGCATCCTGCTTGCCTAACTCATGCCCAAAACCAAGGAAATGTGATTTAACATTGTGGGAATATGCCCCCAAGTTAACCCCAACCGTTGACCTGATTAGGTTGATGGCGGACGTTAAACCCAACCCTGATGTTTGCTCACCCAGCCTATGACTTGCGATTTTGGGAGACTCAAAATCGGCGATCGCTCACCCGCATCCCCAAAGGTTATGACCGACACCACAACTCAGACTCAATCTCGGGGGCAAACTCAACGCACCCTCTCCCAAAAGATTCAGAAGCTTTACAAAAATCACATTGGTCACGCGCCTGGCAAGGTCACTTGTCAAATCGTCAGTAACACAGTCACGTTTTTGGCCGAAGACTCTTTGACCAAGTTGGAACGCCTTTTGCTGGAAGGTGAGAAAGGTGATATCACCTCTGCAAAAGTTGATGTCGAACAAGTCCGCGAAGATCTGGATAAGGCGCTCCGCCCTGCCCTGATTGATATTCTGCAAACCACCTTGAATGCAGAAGTCGTCGATATTTTGAGTGATACCACCCTGGCAACCGGCAGAACCGCGATCGTGGTGGTGTTGTCTGAAACACCTCACTTCAGTTCAAATGCTCAATAAGCGATCGTTCCTTGCAATCAGGGTCAGTTGATCAAGCATGTCCAGTGTTGGCACCAGTTTTGCCCAGCTCATCAACATCAGCTAGCTTTTCCGACCATCATCGCAACTGAGTGGTAAACACATATTGTTGAATTACCGCCTGAACATCCTTCAACTCATAGGGTTTGCAAATGTAATGGTCAAACCCCGCCCTGAGTAACTCTTGCTGATACCGTTGGCCAGCCAACGCCGTCACTGCCACCACCGGCATCGACGCCATATCAGGTGTACTTTTCAAACGCTGGACAATATCGAGGCCGCTGAGTCCCGGCAGACGAATATCTAACAGGACCAGATCTGGCTTAAGGCTGATGATGCTTTCTAAACCTGCCTGACCGTCAGTTTCACAAACCAGTGAGCAGGGAAAATCGTCAACCACGTAGCTGAGTAATACTAAACTGTCTCTGTCATCATCAACCGCCACAACAACCGGCAACGATTCATGCAGTTGGGCAACAGCATGTTTGTCGAGACCAATACTGTGAGTCTCCGTATCCATATAAGTTGAGCCTTAAGCCTGAGTCTGTCAGCAATCAACCTAAATGTGGTTCGCTCAAAAAGACACCTGCCAAGTGGTGTGACAGCACTTGGACATAGTTGGCTCTAGCTAAACAACGACGAACGCTAAGCCAATGCGGTATCACGTGAGGGTTAGTGAGGGTCGGTGTTTTTAGGCTACAGCCATGTTAGCACCCCGCATCAAGTCCTGTGAGAGCCCTACACAGTACCGGCAAATTGATGTCCAGCAACCAGCTACGTCAGATGTTCCAACCTTAGGGCTCCCTCAAAAGCCCCCGGTCGGCGAATGCGTAGTGGGTTATAAATTTCCCATGCTGGGACGGTGGGCGATGGGGCATCAGGGACTTGCGCGCAAACCCCATGGACCGAGTTTCGACTTCGCTCAACTCTCGATACTGGTAGGTTGAGCGAAGTCGAAACCGGCTTGAACGGGTACTTTATTGAATTGCAGATTCCTAAGGGCGTGACTGGATCGACTTTACGACCCGGCGAGGCCCGTTTGAGTCTGTAGCGAGTCTCGCGTCGGGTTTGAATCTGGTTATTGGTAGGGCTTAGCAGGTCTGCATGGACGACGGCGAAAACGGCTGTAACAATCTTGTAGTAATGCTCTCAGGGTTAGCTTAAGCCCAGCTAGATTAACTGTAGATAGGGAATCGGATTTTGTTGAGTTGGTCGGGTTAAGCCATGATGTCGGCATCTGATGATGATGTGAGAAAAGAGGCGTTGTTGGCGCTGACGGCAGAGTTTGTGAAACAGGGACACCCCGCCGAATATGCCAAATACATGGCGATGGCGTCGATCTTTCAAGCCGATTTGGATTTACGCAACGCCCAATTTAGCGGTCTGGTGCAATGGTTACAAACTCAGCACCCGGGGATTTACCCGGAGGCACTGCAAGTCGCTGAGGCCATTCGCAAAGAGTTTGAAGATCGCATTCAACAGCATTCCTAGCGGTTGGCTTCGTCGGAGCCCTCGGGCACTGCACGGGTGGGTACAGCATTGATCGATGAGTGGTCTTGACCGACTTTAACGCTGCATCAAGGAGAGCGTTCATGGTTGAATAAGGAAGCTGTTGTTAAGTAGGAGAAGCTCAATGGACGTTGGTGCAGCGATCGCATTTATTGCGTTACTCGGGGGTGGTTTTGCCACCGCCATGGTGCTCTATTTTGGTATGAAAGCCGTCAAGCTCATCTAGATGGCTGATGACTATTGAGTCATTTTTTGGCTGAGGGCTGGGCTAGCAGCAATGACGCTCAGACTCAGCCAAGTCACGACATTCACTCGCGCCTCGAAATAAGTGATGTCCAGTAGCGAAAATAAGACAATCCCGAAAAAGGCCAGTCCATAGCCCATCAAGAGCGCTTGGTGACTCGTCGCCGATTTGAGTGAGGTAAATGTTCGATAGCCGCGATAGCAAATCAGCCCGATCGCGAGCGTAAAGAGCACCGTGACGATGAGCCCAGCTTCGGCGGCCATGGTGAGCCAAAAGTTGTGGGCGTGGGCAATGTAGGTATACAGCGGGATTTCGCCGTTGTATAGCAGCTTGTAGTTGCCGAGCCCCTGCCCCAGAATCGGCTCGTCTAGAATCATTTGCCAGGCCAACTGCCACACCTGAACGCGAGGATCATCCGTCACCCAGCTCCAGGAAACACTACGGCCCGCCACCCCAAAACTCAGCGTCGTCACCACGATCAGGGTAATCCCGGCCAGCCCCAGCAATCGTATCCAGCGATTAGTGCGCATACGCAGCAGGCTCACGACCATGAGGGCGATCGCAGCCAGCAAGCCATTGCGCGATCCGGAGGCAAACAGACATCCCAACGTGAGCAGCACATTAGCGCGAATTAGCCATCGACAGAGCGTGGATTGTCGGCCCCATGGCATCTCTTGCCCCGTTAAAAACACTAACCCCAGGTTGAGGCCCAAAATGAGGGTGAGGTAGCTAGCCAGGGTGTTGGGATAATCAAATAAAGAATAAGCCCGCAGGATATGAGTGTCCCCCAAATAAAGCCAGTCAACCAAGGGAAAGTAGGGCAGTAAGGCCGGATTGGGCGACAGCTTCAGTAGATACTCGACCATCCCGACGAGGTTGAGCGGCACCGAAGCCAGCACGAGTACGACCGTCCAGCGATAGATTTGAGCCCAGGGGTCGGTCGTCTGTTGCAGATAAACGGTCAAACAGGCCCAAAGCCAGAAAAAAGGCAGAAAGTGGGCGAGTTGCAGATAAGCTTCGCCGGGGAAGACGGCTTGGCTAGAGCTAATCACCAGCAGGACAGCGATCGCGATCAAGCCACTATTAAGCAGCGTGAAAAAAATCGCTTTAGGGCTGCGTACGGTCTGCCAGATACTCAGGCTCAACAGGCCCACTAGCCCCAAAAACATCGAATAGGGATATGAGAGTAGCCCCAGGCAGACGGGCAAAACTTGGTGCCAGCGTGGAATTCCTTGCATTAGCCAATGCGATTGTGCGTCAGTATGCGCCATCGCCAATCATTACCACCCAAATAGTTCTTAACAGAATATATATATCTAACCAGACCGACCAGTTACGCACATAATAAGCATCCAAATTGACCCGCTCGGCATAGGTCACGTCGTTGCGCCCCGAGACTTGCCACAGACCGGTAATGCCGGGGTGTACTCGCTTGTATAATTCATACTTTTCGGCGTAGTGGCCAATCTCTTCATCCACGATGGGGCGGGGGCCGACCAAGCTCATGTCGCCGCGCAAAACGTTCCACAATTGGGGCAATTCATCCAGGCTTGTGCGCCGCAAGAAGCGCCCGACTCGGGTAATTCGCGGATCGCTCTTGAGCTTCCGCTCGCGCTCCCACTCCTCGCGCAACAGATGGTTAGCCTCTAGATGCTGTTGCAATACGGCGTCAGCATTGGTCACCATTGACCGAAACTTCCAGGCCGTAAAGGGCCGCCCGCGCCGCCCTAACCGATAGTGACCGTAAAAAATCGGCCCTGGTGAATCGAGCTTGACGGCCACCATGATGACCAGCAGCAGTGGCAGAGAGCATAGCCCCAACAGCAGCGTGAGGCCATAATCGAGCACCTTTTTAGTGAGTCGCGGGCCATACAGCAATAGGCGTTGACGAATTTCCAAACCTAAAATGCCGCCTATATCGGTGGCCCCCACCCACAGGCTCGACAATCCAAACAGGTCAGGAATGATGAGCAAGTGAGGAAACATGTGCCCGTAGCGTTCTAAGATGCCCAGCAGCTTCGTTCTGGGCACCCCCGGCATGGCGACGATCGCGTAACTAATCTGGCGATCGCGGGCGATAAATGGAGCGATCGCCAGCTTGCCCAAAACCGGCACCGATTCAATATCACCCTGTTTTTTCGGGTCATCATCCAACACCGCGATCGGCTTTAAACCCAATCCAGGCTGTCGTTTCAACGTGCGAATCACCAAGGCTCCGGTGCGTCCTGCCCCCAAAATCAACACGGGAAAGCCCCACCAGCTGTAGGGGGCAACCACCTGCCTGATTGAGATCCGCGACAACCAGACCCCAGCTAAAGATAACGGCCAGGCCATTAAAAAGATGCCTCGGGAATAGGTCGTGCCCTCGCGAAACAAGAAGATCACAGCGGCTAGCGCCAGGTAAAATAAGGTCGTGGTCAATACCAAACGCCTGAGCTCTTCGACTGGGCTTAACCCCACCCCGGGATATAGCCGGGCGAGGCCGTACATGAATGTCACTGCGCCTAACAGTGGCCATAGACGCCAATACAAAATCGGCTCAAACTGACCGTCAAAGACGTATCGAACCATGACGCTGATATAGGCAGCGACGACAAAGCCGATGACATCGGCCACCATGAGGGGTGCTGCGGTAGAAACGGATCGCAGCGAAAAGGTTAGAGGCCCATAAGCCGGTTTAAGCAGCTGAGTTAGGGGGGTCATAAACACAAATGCAGCCCACACCACCACAATGCAAAACGAAGCATAAAGTATCCCGATCCTACAGGGCAGCTGCATAATTACCGGATAAATTATGCCGGTTTTTGGACTATCCGCATAGATTTAAGCCGCTGTTAACGGATCAAACCGGCCCGCATTTTGGGTCATCGTAGGGTGTGGCGAGAGATGACGGTGGCCAAGGGCGGCGATCGCTTACCACTGAATTTTCAGAAGATCTCTGAAAAAGAAATTATCCGAAAAATGCGTATTGTAGGTGCGGTTGATGCCAGGAAACTCAACAACAGCAAGGATTCAAGATGTTGGGCCTCATTCCTTGCCACCAATCTACGAGGGAATCTTCATTGCTAAAGCACACCTCAGTTCACGGACATCTCTAACTCCCAGAATCTGGGGTCGAACCACGGGAATCATCGAGCGAGTGCTATGTTTTGAGGAGCTTTTGCAGGTGGACAGCGGTATCTTGCGGGGCCAGCCTTTGCCAGAGCTGGCCGATATTTAGAGACTTGCCTCTGGGAGGGCCTTGCCCCCGCGAGTGTTTGCAGCTGATAGGTCGCCCAACGCCTACGCTTGAGACTGCCCGAGGGGCGGCGAGCTGGGCACCGGACGAGGGTCTATGAAACTGAATTGAAGTTATGAGCATGAATTTTAGCCATCATTTTTCACCCACACCCCGGTTGGTCGCGCCCGGCCTGTCGGGTTTTCTGCTGGCCCTTGGGCTCATGGCCGCCGCCAGCGGTTCGGCGCTAGCCCAAACCACGCCGCCGCCAGCAGAGTGCAACGAATTTGCGGAGAGCGTCAACCGCAATCAAGTCATCATGGCCAGCTTTGAGGCCGAAATTGCGACCTTTGCCGAGAATGCCGCCGCCGCGTCAACCCTAGATGAAATCACCGCCGCCGCCGCGCAATATGTCAGTGCGGTTGATGCGGTGACTGGCAGTTTAGAGGAATTGGCCAATGAACTGGCATCATTAGCCTTTATCGATGCTCAACTACAGGACTACCGCGACGGCTACGTCGATGTGCTGGGGGGATTTAACCAGGCGCTCGATACCGTGAATACTGCGATGTTGCAGGTGGCGATCGCTGAAACCGAAGCCGACTTGATCGCTAGCTTAGAGACCGTCGAGATTGATTCATCCACCGCCAGCGACCAAATTGCCGTCCTGGCGACCGATGAATCCAACCTGATTGACGACGTGAACGGCTACTGTGGCGTGGAGTGAGGAACAGCGTCAGCGTCGGTAAGGAGCTGACGCTGCCCAGCCTATTCGGCGTCCGCATTGAGTAGCGCGATCGCCTGTTGCCCCGCTTGCCATGCTCCCCACAGATTCCCCTGCATCAACGACGCCACGGCACTCAAACCCTGAATTTCGGGCTCATCAGGAGCCAGCTCCAGGGCTGGGGCTAGCGCCGCTTGGGCCGCGCGGGGACGAAACGCATACAGATTCACGAAGCCCAGATAGGCATGGACATAGGGGTTTTCGGCATCTTGTTGGGCCAAAAGTTCGAGCGAAGCGATCGCCTCGTTGACCTTCAGCTGCAAGACCTGTGCCAAAACCAGCCCGTAACCGTAATTCACGGCGTTGTCGGGACTGTCCCAACGACGCTGTAAACTCTGCTCGGCCTGCACCAGATAGTTTTGGATGGGATCGTACAGATTCAGCCGGCCAATGGGGTCAAAGACTTCATCCAAATAGTCCGGCCCCAACGGCAGTAACTGACTCACTTCCCGCAGTTGCGTCACCCAGTCTAAATCAGGCGCGGAGACGGGAGGCGCTAGCCCCGACAGTTCTACCGTTGTGGTGGGAATCGTTAAGGCGGCGGCTTCGCCAGTGGTCGTATCCACATAGCGACCCACCAAGCGATAAGTGCCCGCCGGAGCCGCTGCAGGTGGCAAGGTCGCCAGGCGCTCCGTCACCCGAAAGCAACCGTCGGGGTTAATATCGGCCGGGCTGAGGGTCGTCTGCATGGGTTGGATCGGATGCGGGCGCAGAGTCCCCAAGCCAAGGCCATGATCATGCAGCCAAGGGGAAGTCATTTCGGCGGTGCTCGTGGTCGGTTCCCAAGTCAGTAAGACGAGTCCGGTTCTCAGCGCTGACCAGCGGCCGACCCACTCATAGGTCACGGGCAGGGCTTGTCCGGGTGGCCCCAGCGGTGGCACTTCGACCCGCTGCAAGGCCGGAATTGCGCGAGCACAGGCACTCATGGGCAGGGCGGTCACGGTGACGGGCAACTGCTGCCGCCGATAAAGATAAAGGCGAGTGTGGTTAGGTAAATCCCAAGTGCGGTCGATCGCAAAATCCGGGCTGGCCTCCAGCAAATTCGCTAGTTGGGCCTGTTCGTCCTCGGGGGTGGCGGGCGGTGGCCAGGGCGCGTCGATCGCCCCTTGGGCATAGAACCACGACAGCGATCGCAGATCTTGCTCATGTTTACTCGGACGACTGCCCACTTGCCGTCCATAGACCTGATAATCAGCCAGCTTGCCGTAATAGCTGACGGTGTGCTGATTAAACACTGCGGTGGATTGCAGGCCCCCCAAGGTTGATAGCTGATAGGGCTGGGTTTGGGTGACTTGGGCGATCACCTGATCATGGGGGTAGGGCGCTCCCAGGTAAGGATGAAAAGCGGCATGGGGCGCGAGGGTCTGCGTCACCCAGTCCAGTGTGGGCAACCCGGTGGGAAACATCGTCAGCAATGCCGTCAATAGCCCCACGAGATAAGTGGCGGTTGTGACCCACGGCCATTTGCGCCACCAACAAGCCAGCCCCCAGGCCAACAGGACGGCGATCGCGGGCAGCACCGGGGCGATATACCGCAAGTCCTTATTCACAATGCCCGACCACAGCACATAGCCCGCGACGATGTACGCCACCAGCCACAGCCGTCCCGCCGGAGTGCCGTCGAGCTGCAAGGTCGATTTGCGACCGGGCAATCGGCCCCCGGCCCACAGCACCACCCCCACCAGCGGCACAATGAGCAATCCCCAAGAAATGGCTGACGGCAGATCCTGCCAGTAATAAGTCCAGGCCGCCACGGTATTCAGCATGGGGTCGCCCTCGGCTTGCGCCGAGGCCACATTGGTATTGCCGATAATGCTGAACTGAAACAGCCAATTGACCGACAGCCAAGGCAGCATGACGCCCAACGTCAACAGAGCCGCGACCAAGAGCTGCAACAAACGACCCCAGCGTCGCCGCCAGAGCGTAGCGAGCCCGACCCAGACTAATGGCACCAGCAAAAACACGAGAGCCGACTGCTTCGCCATTAACGCCAACCCGTAGCTCACCCCAAAGGCCCCGGCCCAGAGCCATTGCCGTAACGATGAGGGCGCATCGCGCCAGACGGTGAGACACCAAAAACTGAGCACCACTAACGCCGTCAGGGCATAGTCGAGCTGAAAATCTAGCGAAAGTTTGATGAGTCGCGGCATCAACAAGGTGAGGCCAACGGCGAGTAAACCGATTTGGGGACTGAAAAGATGCCGCCCCAGGCCGTAGGTCGCGATGAGCAAAATGAGCCCAAATAGGGCGTTCGCCACGATCGCAATATCGGGGCCTGGCCCCCACAGCGTATGCACTCCAGCGGTCACCAAATACAGCACCGGGGGATACTTGGGCGACAGCATCCATAGATGACGCAGCCCATCAGCCGTCCACCAAGGGCTATGGGTCAGCGTCCACCAAAAGTTCATCGAGAGCGACAAATGCTCCGCTTGATCCCACGCGGGCGGAGTGCGATCGAGAATAATCCAGAGGGCCGCGATCGCGATCGCACCGCCCCAGAGCACCCCAATCCGCACGACATCTTCGACCCAGCTAGTCGGCGCTTTCGCCATAGTGATGGCTACCTCACAATCTTCCAGCCCGTATTGTAAGTCGCCGGGGAACGGGCGCTAATCTGACGATGGAAGGCCCAGCCGCTCGTGGCGGCTAGGCGACTGTGGCCCAGGCAGAGCCGCGATCAAAAGGGGGAAAGGCCAGGGGGAGGAATCAGGATTGGATAAAATCCAAGTCTTGTCAGGCAGGCATCTTGCCTGCATTTGAACAGCCGAGACGGCTGTCCACACATCGTTAAATTCCCATTCCCTTAGTGCGATCGCCAATTACGGTAGAGCGCCACGCCAAACAGCCCCACGCCCCAGAGAACGAAATTTACCGCAAACCAGGCCATCCAGGTCAGCAGGTGGCCCATCAGCGCCCAAGCGCCCACCGTCATGCGCACCAAATATTGCCCTAGGGAACAGGGGTAGGCGGGAATATCGGGCGGCGCAGGGGGACAACTGCCCGTTTGGATAACCGCGATCGCCCCCGGCAGAATCCACGACAGGCTCATGAGCAACGGTGGCCCAAGCATGGATAGCAAGAACAGGGCAATCCAGCGATTTAGCGGGGGCGATCGCCTCCCGGAGCGGGCACCTGAAGCCATGGTCGTCGGCCCGAACATCAACAGCCCTAGCCTAACTTTCCGCGTCTAAAATGCGTACCCCCACCGTGCTGGTGTAGAAGCTGTAAAGGTCGCCTTCAATTTGAATCTGCGTGCCAATTTTCACGGGACTGTTGCCGACCACCGGGCCGTTATCGGTAATCAGCGCATCATCGGTCAACGTGATCAGCAAATCAATCGTATAGTCCATCTCTGGGCGCGGATCTGGAAAGGACTTGACGGTGCCATCAGGCTGCGGCACCGCTTGGCTACGCGGCAGCTGCTGCACGTCTTGGATGCGCACTTCGCCATGGGGCTGGTTGCGAATGATGACGTTCGTCGTTTCGGACTCTTGCAGCATTTGGAAGAAGCCTTCGGGATCAGACACCGTTAAGCCCCGCACCATGACATCGACTTCGACGGGCTGGGTGTTACCGCCGCCCACCTGAGCCACAGAGCCCCCCGTCCCTGGGAAGATGAAAATTCCCACCAACACCATCAAAATGATGAGGGCAGCCCCAATATCCAACAAGCTGACTTTGCCAAACAGCCGACCTTTCGCATCCAAAATTTGCATCGTGAGACTTTCCTTTATCGTGAATCAGATCAGCAGTTCAACCGGATATGTCCAGCCTGTCGATCGCCATAATCCCTTCGCTAGACTGGGTACCAGGCAAAGGTCGCCCATCACCATCCCCAGCGACGCGACTTAGTCCGACCGTTATCAAGCGAGCGCTATGTCATCAAAGACATATTTAATCACTCCGCTGGCAACTTCGAGGCAAATTTTAACGTCAATGGGAGTTAAGTCACCAATTTAGGCACCCTATCCACAGGGACCACGGCTGTGAGGAGCCAGGACAACGCAAGGGCAGGAAAGAAAACGGATGAATAATTTAATGCACCCACTAAAACGACTGGGCCGGCGCTGGCTCTATGGCGCGATCGCGCTCATCATCGCAACGGGATTAATCGCAACTACGCCGCAGCCGTCGAAAGCGAATATCAATATTTTTGATCTGATTTTTAACGGCATCCAATACGTTCAACTGTCGAATCTGAGCGATGCCCAGGAAGTTGACCTCGGCCAACAGACCGATCGCGCCCTCAAGCGGCAAGGGATCCGGGTTTTCCGGCAGGATGCCGCCGTCTCGCAATACATTAACGAGATTGGGCAGCGGTTGGCGATGGTGAGCGATCGCAACCAAATTCCTTACACCTTCCAAATTGTGGCGGATGACAGCATCAACGCCTTTGCCACCTCCGGCGGGTTTGTTTATCTCAATACCGGGTTACTCAAAGCCGCCAATAACGAGGCGGAACTCGCGGGGGTAGTCGCCCATGAGATTGGACATATTGTGGGCCGCCACTCGGTCAACCGGATGCGGGAAATCACCCTGGCAAACGGGATCGTTGGAGCCCTGGGGGTTTCGCAAGACGACTTGGTCAATATTGGGGTGCAGTTGGCGCTATTTTTGCCCAATAGCCGCACCGCCGAGTACGAAGCCGATGAGTTGGGCTACGTCAACCTGGGGCAAGCGGGGTATGACCAGCGTGGTTTGATTTCCTTCATGGAAAACCTGAACAGCGGCACCCCCGAATTTTTTAGCTCTCATCCGGATCCCGGCAATCGAGTAAACCGACTGCAGGAAATGTATGCCGACTCGCACCGAGAAGAAGCGACCTACGGCACTAACCCGGAAATCTATCGCTCTAGAATTGCGGGCCTGTAGCCAGCAAAGCGGGCTGGAGATGGCTTAAACCCAAAAACGTCAGGTGAGGCTCTAATGTCATCCCTGGCGTTTTTGGGTTTTGGGACTGCCACCATTGGTAGAGCTTTGGCCCATCGCCCCCGGTCAGCACGATTTGGCCTGCCGGATAATCTTGTCGCCACGCTTGCACATAGTCCGTCAACGTCGCCAACGTGCCATAGATGACGCCACTACGGATGGCTTCGGCGGTGTGGCTGGCCCAGCGCGATGGCAGTTCTGTCGGCAGGTGAGCAGTCGGCAAGTTAGCGGTGTTGGCGGCTAAGGTGGTGAACTGGGTGGTCAGTCCTGGCAAAATGGCCCCCCCGATCAAGCGCTCTGCCGTGCTAGCAGTGAAGGTCAGCGCCGTGCCCGCATCAATCACCAGGACGGGCCAACCGTAGCGATCGCCCGCTCCCAGCAAGTTCAACGCGCGATCGATGCCCAGGGTGGGATACAGATTGGCCAGGGGAATGTCTGCCAGGGTGACCTCGCGAAAGTAGGGGTAACGCTGCCACAGGTCCGTTTGTGCCGGAACGACAGAAGCGACAACCAGCCGGAGGGGCGACGCGGGGGGCAAAATCGCCGCCAGCTTAGTCAACTCGTCGAGCGTGCTCCTGTCCAAAGTTGGGAGCGATCGCCACGCCGCCACGCCAAACTGATGATCGAGTAATTCTGTCACTTGGGCGGACGTCAGGTGCGGGGTGTGCCAAACGGCCTGCAACTGCTGCTGCCGAAAAAGGCCCCAATGGAGCCGGGTATTGCCCACCACCAGCCCCAACCATGGGACATCCCATTCAGACACAGAGAGCGGGTCAGGCATCGATCAAGATGGCGCGAAAGTCATTCACATTGGTGAGGGTGGGGCCGGTGGTCACCAGCGCCGCCACCCCCTCGAAGAACGAATAGCTATCGTGAGCCGCGAGCAGTTCGCCCGCTTTGAAGCCGCGATCGCGGCCCTGCGACAAAATCAGTGGCCCCATCACCGCTCCCGCATTGTCTTCGCTGCCATCAATGCCGTCCGTATCACAGGCGATCGCCCACACCTTTTCCTGACCTTTGAGCGCCACGGCCAGGGAGAGTAAAAACTCACAATTGCGTCCCCCTTTGCCTGCTGCTCCCGTCACGGTCACTGTCGTTTCGCCCCCGGAGAGAAGAATGCACGGCGGCGCGATCGGCTGCTGGTACTGCACCACTTGCTGCACAATACCGGCATGGACAATGCCTACCTGGCGGGCCTCGCCCTCGATCGCACTGCCCAAAATCAGCGGTTGGTACCCCCAGGCTTCTGCTTGCTGGGCCGCCGCTACCAGCGATTGTTGCGGTGCCGCGATCAGATGATTGGTGGTGGTGCTCAGGCGCTCATCCCCCGGTGCCACCACCGGGTCAGGGTTCGCTTGCAGGTAGGCCAATACCTCCGGCGGCACGGAAATGTCGTATTTCTGCAAAATGTGGAGGGCATCTTGCGTTGTCGCTGCGTCGCCTACCGTGGGGCCAGAGGCGATCGCTCGCAGGTCATCGCCCGGCACGTCCGAAATCAGCAACGAGACCACCTGAGCGGGATACGCCGCCGCCGCCAAGCGCCCCCCGCTAGAGCGGGAAAGATTCTTGCGCACGGCATTCATGTCGCCAATATCCGCGCCCGATCGCAACAATTGGCGGTTTAAATCGGCTAGCACCTCTAGCCCAATGCCCACCGGAGGCAACGTTAACAGCGCCGACCCGCCGCCTGAAATCAAGCAGATCACCAAATCGTCTGCCCCCAGCGGCGTCACCGTTGCCAGAATGCGCTCCGCCGCCGCCATGCCGTTGGCATCGGGGACGGGGTGCGCCGCCTCCAGCACTTCCACTCGCTGGGTCTCAGCGCCGTGTCCGTAACGGGTAACGACGACCCCGGACAGCGGCCCCGACCAAGCTTGTTCCACCGCGCGGGCCATGGCCGCCGCCGACTTACCCGCTCCGACGACCACCGTCTGGCCTTTAGGAGGGGATGGCAAAAATGCGGGAATGCGGCGATCGGGTTGGGCCGCTGCCACCGCAGTATCAAATAATTGGCGCAAAATCTCGGTCGGCGACATAGGCTTTCTGACTCGGCCACAGCATTATGCCAAATTCAGCCGCCACCGTCAGACAATGACGTGACAACCCCACCCAGAGCTAACGACTAACGCCCCTGATGCCGGCCCTAAAGCTCGCCATGATGTGACTCAATAATCCAACGTGAGTGTTTTATACGGGTCGGTCGGCTTCGCGGTGGCAGGTGGATAAATAACACTGTTGGGCTCTGACAACGATGGCGATGACTGTGGAGTCGACGCATTGGCCTCGCCGAGTTCACGGGCTTGGTCAGTGAGGACGTTGATTTCTTGATCCAAAACGGCGAGTCGATCTTGGATGCGATCGCGGCGCTTGTTCAGGCTAGCGAGTTCTTGCTTCAGCCGTTTGCGCTCGATTGTCAGCTTATACAGGTTCAAATAGTGCGATGACTCGGACTGTTGTCGAGGCATCGTACTGACTTTGGGATGAATGCGGCTAGGGGGACGAGAAAATGACATAGGGCTTAATGACTGAGGGGCGATCGCGCCATGGTTGGGAAACACCGCTGGAATCGTTGAACAAAGCGACGCTGCCCGTGGAGTCGGGGCCGTGGGCACAACTCTGCCTCAATCCAGCAGCCAGCGACATCCAGAGCCTATCCAACGCCTTCAAGCTAGCTCACCGCTGGGATTTCCTCCCGTTGCAGCAGCGTATATTTACAAACGCTTGCCCACTGTCGCCAAACCTTTGGGACTCGCATCGATATCTGCAAAGCCCCTAAAGGCTCGCAGCTCACCGTCTCGATGTGACGAGAACCCCGGTTTCTTCCCTGAGGCCAGTCCGGTTGCGTAGACACACCAACAGAGAAACCGGGGTTCTGGGCTGAGCGGCAAGCGGCAAAACGTTGAGGATAAAGCAATTGCTGCCCAGGCCGTAAACAATACTTCCCCTTGGCAGTACCTCTGATTCCTCGCCTTACTCCGATTCCTCGCCTTACCAAGGAGAGGCTAGGTGAGGTTCTCCCCCGGCCACGACGGCACCTGCTGCCGCACAAACTCAACTGCGACTTCGACCGACTCGAATCTGCTGGGATAGCTATCGGCCAACGCCTGGGGCAGTTGCCCACAGTCGCGGTTGGGGGCAAGGGCGAGGTCAGCAGGCAAGGTGACACCACAAAGAAGGGGCGGTGATACACCACTGAACTGGGCTGATGATAAGTTGCGGGCATTACCTAGGTTGGCATCTAGCAGAATGGCGCGAGCGAGGTTGGCGCTAAAGAGGTAGGCGCGCTCGAGATTGGCATTTAGCAGAATTGCTCGCTCAAGGTTGGCGCGCTCGAGGTTGGCGCTAACGAGGTTAGCGCGAGCGAGGTTGGCATCTAGCAGAATTGTTCGCTCAAGGTTGGCGCGCTCGAAGTTGGCATTTAACAGAATTGCATACTGGAGGTTGGCGAGTAAGAGGTTGGCGCGCTCGAAGTTGGCGCGAGCGAGATGTGGCCCGGCAGTGAGGGTAAACGTGGCGAACCCTAAGGAATCAGCGTAGTGAATAGTATTGAGCAACCGATCTTTGTCCCAGTTTTCTGTACCAGGAGTGCCGCAAGGGTGAAAGGTGATGGCCGGGGCGGGCGCATCGTTGGGCAGGGTGGGATAGCTTTCGGGTTGGGCCTGGGCATGCAGCTTAAACAGCAAAATCAGCACATTCAGCCCCGCAAATACATCTACTTGCTTGAGCCCAATGGCAATACCCTGATTCCGCAGTTGCAGCATCTTTTTGAGGGGCAGATTTTCTTGCTGGGGCAGGTCGTCTACGGGTCCCTGGTTGAGAAACTCGCTTTCGTGCCAGCGCTGATAAAAACCATGCAGCCGCTCAAAGAGCTGTACTCGGTCAATGTCACTTTCGCTCAGTAGCTCAAACAGATAGTCCACAATCTCGACGCTGAGACCGCCATAGCCCAGCAGATCATAGATTTGGGCATTCACGGCCCCTTCATCCATCACCAGGCGCTGACGCTTCTTGAGTTCCGTCCAGTCGGTAAAGGCGCAGATCAACCGCTCAGCAAATAAGTACTCGCCAAAGCTTTTGTGGGCAAATTCCACCGAGCCCCGCTCGCCCTCCTTCGGCTTCAGATAAAAGGTGGTGAGTAGGTTGTTCAAAGCCTTCTCGTCCGACTGCCCTGTGGTGGCCTGGGATTGCTCCAAATATTGCTTCACCGGGTTCGCCGTATCTTGAAAGCGCTGTTTCAGCATGGCCACCTGGGCCGTTTCATTGCCCGACTGCACCACGCACAGGGCCGCCTCTTGCAGCACCTCTCGCAGGTCATCCAGCTCTTCCAGACCCGCCAGGCGCAAGTTTTCGTCTTGACGCTGCTTGTCGAGCACCCAGTTCACCGATTCGCGATAGATACACACTTTGGCGGCGGTGGGGCTGCTGGGCTGCGCCGCTGTACCCGCAAACATTTCCTTCGTCAATTGGCCTTCGCGGTGCAGCCGCCCCAGCAGATACAGCAGCAGCGGTTCCCGCGCCAGGGTCTCGTCAATGTCCTGGGGGCACGCCTGCAAAAACGCTCTAAACGCAGTGGTCTCAGCTTCCCCAAAGCGGGCTTGCCACTTCGTCAACCACTGCTCGCGCTGGGTATCCCCCATTGGCTCTAGCCGCACCCGCGCCAGGTTTTTGGTCTGAGTAATCAGGCGATCAATCCCTTGCAGGGCCAGGGGGCGCCCCGTCACCACACACTGATGGTGGCTGCGGGCCTGAAAATCCGCCACCTGCTGCAAAAACTCCTTCAACCCACCGCTGGCGCGCCCCTCTAACAGCAGCTCATCAAAGCCGTCCAAAATTAGCAAAAAACGGGTATTGCGATCCGCCAGCCAGTCACTGTCTCCCCGCACAAAGCTCACCTGTTCTAAATCGGGACAGTCTTCCAGGGTTTCCGTCAGGTTATTCGCCAGCTCTCGCAAATTCCGCAGGCGAATCAAGATTGGAATGTAGGCAAAGGCCAGCTCCCGCCGCACGCGATCGGCCAACATCCGACAAAATACCGACTTGCCCCGTCCGGCCTCCCCTTCAATAAACATGACTTGGCGCGGCTGCTCGGGCGGCTGATCTGCCTGCTCTAAAAGTTGTTGCGCCCAAGCGTGGATATTGATTCGCTCAGCATCGCGGTCAACCGCTCCCGACTGGGTCAGCGGCTGCACATCGAGTTCCACATACAAATCTTGGTACGTGACGCGGGGATTGGCTTCGTAGAATACCTGCTCGTTCGGCAGGCGGGCGATCGTCTCGGCTAAATAGGTTTCGATGCTGTCGTAGCGGTCTTGGGTCGCTTGCCCCCCGGTTCGATAAACCGCCGCCAGAGGGGCCACGCTGTCCCCCGCTTCGGCGATCGCCCGGTGCAGATAGCGATGGGTGCCCCAGGTCACCTGTGCCACGAGTCGCTGGGTGGTGGCGTCATCCAGCTCCGCCTGCTGCAAACAGTCCCGCAGCGCCAGGCTAAACTGCTCCGCCAGCACCGACTCCCGAAAGCGGCTGGTGACTGTTTCGGCCTCGCGTTTGGTCAGGTCGGTCTGGAGCCGCGCCAGTTGCCGCTCAATCAGGGTTTGTAGGGAAACCTGCCCCAGCTGGGCTTGAACGGTGGCGTCATCGACCCGGGCTAACACCGTTTCTAAGCTTTGCAGATAGGCCAGCTGAGCCGTGATGGCCACCGCGCTTTCGTAGGTCGGGTCAATCTTCGACAAATCTAGATAAATGCGCAGCAGGCCAATCCCAATGGAGACAAAGGGCAAACCAGAGACCGCCAGTTGCGTCACGGGCGATTCCAGCGTTTGCAAAAATGGTTCGATTTGTTGGAGGTGGGGTTGCAGCCGCTTCAGATTCGGCGCTTGATCTCGGACGGTTGTGCCGAAGTCATTGGTGGCAACCACGGCCTCAATACCATTTTCCGCTAGTTCACCCCAGGGGATGTCATGCACATCCGTATTGAGAAATTGCCAGAAGCCTTTTAATGCCTGCATCGCGATCGCACAGATGAAAATCGTGCCTCAACGATAGCGAAGTTCCTTTAAGAGCGTGCCGTTGCGTAATGACTTCACACTGACTAAGACTGATAACATTTTGTAGATCTCAGCCTTCAACTTCTGCCCTAGAAGCTTTAACCCGCTTAACTTGGCTGCACTGTGCAAATTCTCACGGATTATCAAGGTCGTCAGATTCGCTTAACGACTGAGCGGCTTGCCCATATTCTTGAGCACCCAGAAATGGCTACGATGGAAGCAGCCATTTGCACAGCGCTGCAACAGCCTCAAGTCGTGAGGCGCTCCAGAACAGACAGCAATGTTTACCTTTACTATCAGCATCAGGCAGAAACGATGGTGGGTGCCAAGTGGCTTTGCGTCGTAGTTAAGCTGCTACCAGACGATGCCTTTGTCATTACCGCTTATTTAACCGACAAACTCAAACAAGGAGAGCCGCAATGGCCCAAGCCGTAAAAATCTGGTTTGACCCCGAAGCCGACTTTCTTGAGGTGACTTTCTCGGAGGCGGCTGGCTATCTACGCGAGACCGATCACGATGCGGTCATGGAACGCGTCGATGCGCAGGGCAATGTGCTCGGGTTCTCGGTGCTCAACGTTAGCCAACTCGCCAAAGAGCAACCGCTCTATGCTCAGCTCATGGGCAATCATGTGGCTTAGCCGCAACCTAGCCAGCATAGAAGTGAGCGCACCCGCTGGCACGCCCACCCAAACTGAGGATTCAAAAGGGTGATCAGCTTACACGGCTGCCAACTCCGGTCGGGTCGCGACGGCTTCCGCAGTCGGGGCGGCGGTGCAGTACACTTCGGCGGAATTGTTGGGACTCTCGATCAGCTTCACCTTGTGCAGCTGGGCTCCCGTTTGGGCAATGGGCTCCCGCAGCAGGTCGCGAATGTGAACGGCGATGTTTTCCGCTGTGGGCACCACCTTCTCAAAGTAAGGAATGTCTTTGTTGAGGAAAGTGTGGTCAAAGGGTTCCACCACGTGCTCATCAATGGCCTTTTGCAATTCCGCCAAATCCGCAATCATGCCCGTGCGCGGCTCGATTTCCCCCTTCACCGTCACTTCTAAATGGTAGTTGTGACCATGACCATGGGGACGGGCGCACTTGCCGTAAATTTCCACATTTTCGTCATAGCTCAGGGTCGGCAAGGCTAAGCGGTGAGCGGCGCTAAAGTGAGTGCTGATGGTGAGATATGCTTCCATGTCATTACCTGTGTAGTCGGCCCAAAGTTCGGGATGTTCAAATAGCTGAATCTGGGTGATCGGAAGGTGCGGCGAGAGACGCTGCCACAGCACCCACGCCATATGTTCCGTCGTCGGCAGCGTGGCCTGAAACTCCGGCCACACGTCATTTAAATACGAGAAGTCGAGCTGACTGGTGACTTCTCGCTTGATCACCTGTTTCACATCCGACAGGTTCAGCACCATGCCGTACTCATCCAGCTCGCCCAGCATCGACACGTACAGCACATAGTTGTGACCGTGCCCCGGAGCCCGACTGCAAGGACCAAACTTGGCTTGGTTTTCGGCCTCGCTCCATTCTGGCAGCCAATAGCGATGGCTAGCCGAAAACTGAGCGCGGCGGTTAATAACGCATTCCATAAAGACAGCGCACCGTTTTGTTTACGTTCCGTAATGTTCTGTTCCTAGCATAGGCGATCGCTTTACCGATGTGCTGTGATCCATTGGCCCTGAGAGTGGCACATGGACGGCACCCAGCCATAAGCTTTGTGACAGAGACGGCTCATTTTTCTATCACTGGATAGAGAGGCCCTGATATGAGCCGCATACAGGCAGCAAGCCCAGTATTACTTTTAATTTCATGAGTTGCTGACATAGGGGCAAAATCGTAAAATTAGATACAGATATAAAAATCGTTCATCCCGAATGCCCAGCTTTTTCGCTGATATTCAGTTTTCGATTGGCACCACCGGGACGGAAGTAAGGGAATACCTGAAGGAACGCGCCTCTTAAATCAAAACCATTCTGAGACAAGCTTTAAGCTTGGAGGCGAAATATGAAACTTTGTTACCGTGGCGTTAAATATGACTACACTCCTCCCGTGTTGGAGGTATCCGAAAGTCAAATGCTCGGGCATTATCGCGGTCGGCCCCTGCATTTCTCTTATGTGAGTCATGTGCCCTTTCCGCAACCTGAGGCTAATCTGACCTATCGCGGCACGCCTTACCACACGACTCGTCACGGGGCTGTGGAAGCAATGGTGCAGGTTAATAAAGCTCCTCAAGCACCGCAGTTCAAGCCGGTATTTGACTCGATGGCAGCGGCGCGGCGCAACTTGCTGCAAGAAGCCACGGATATGCACCAGGCCAATATCAAGCGATCGCTAGAACGACGGATGCAAGTGGCGCAAGCTAAGGGCGACAATCGCCTATTGCAACAGCTCGAAGACGAAAGGCATCAGTACGCTTAAGTTGCTGAAGCGGCGATGAACGTGACCTTTGAATCCCTCTTGCCCCCCACCCGGTGCAGGAGGGATTCGCGTTTTAGAGCGGATGTCGGCTAATTACCACAACGACATTTGCCCAGCCGTGGCGTCATCATCCGGGCGGCGTGACTTCAGCGGCGGCAATGGTCCCCGGTTCGAGGCTAGGCGATCCGCTAATCGTGTGGTTTCCGGTAGGCGATACTTTGGGGTGCATTGCTGCACGTAGTCCAGGGCCGTGGGCAAGCTGATGCGGTGGCCAGCGGAGATGTACAGCGGCTTGGTATTCGTGCGGCTGCGGTAGACGGCCCCGATGGTTTCGGCGCGATCTCGCAGGGGCACCCACGCTCCTTTTTCGCTGGGCACCTCGTCATGGATGCCAATGAGTCGCGACTTGGCCACTCCAATGGTGGGGCAATCCACGATCAGTCCCAGATGGCAGGCAATGCCAAAGCGGCGGGGATGGGCAATGCCCGCGCCGTCGCACAGGATGAGATCGGGGGTGAGTTTGAGGCTCGCCAGGGCTGCCAACAGGGTGGGCAGTTCGCGAAAGGACAGCAGACTCGGCACGTAGGGAAAGGTGGTGGGGCGTTTTGCTAAGGCGGTTTCCACTAACTGCAAGCTAGGAAATTCCAACACCACCACGGCGGCTCGCGTCACTTGTCCCTGGTCTTCAAAGCCGACATCCACCCCGGCGACCAACTGGAGGGGCGATCGCACTTCATCTTGCAAGCGCACCTGCGATCGCAATTCGTTTTGCCGGGCGATCGCGGCGGCGGGATCAGTCGGCCAAGTCGTCGGGGCAACAAACTCCATTTATCCGGCGGTTATCAACAAGCGGTTATCAACAAAGGGTTAAGGAGCACATGCTAGCGGGAAAATTTTCGATAGCATGAGGCATCTATCATTTCACCATGCTGACAGGGTTATGGGTATTAAGCGGGTATCTTGCATCGGGTTGGGCGCTGTGGGGCTAGTTGTGGCGGGGCCGGGAGTAACTCAGGCACTAGCCGCCGTGGTTACAAATGTCGCGGGGCAGGGCAACCGACTCACCCCAGAAGTTGTGATCCAGTCGCAACTAGGGGCGCAGTGGCTGGCGGCCTTTGCCTTACTAATGGGGGCGATCGCAGCAGTGGCTGGAGTCGATCGCTATATCAAAAATCAGCAGTGGGAACGGCGCGATCTGGCCCGCCACCTGTTCGAAGAATTTGCCAGCCGCGAGGCCGTGCGCAATGTGTCTGACATTTTAGATTTTGAAGAATATCGCGTGTTTGAATTGCGCCTGCCTACGGGCGATCAGTCGGTGGTGCGTTTTGAAGCGACCGACGAACGCCTGAAGCGGGCGCTGCGTCCCCACGACCAAATGGTTAAAACCCGTCAGGGCTTGAATATGCTGGCACATATGAATCGTCAGCAGCCCAGCAAAATGGACGAAAACACTGTCCGGGTGTTGCAGCAGTACCGGGATGAAGAGTTCATCATTGAGTTGACCCTGCGCAATTGGTTCGACGGATTTTTGAGTGCCTTTGAAGCCTGTGAAAATGCGATTTTATCGGGACTGGTCACCGCTGCAGATCTGGAGCCTTACATTATTTACTGGGTGCGGGTAATTAGCGATCGCACCTATCGCCGTGAGGGGGGTTCCGCCTTCTATGACCAACTCTTTCACTACATTTACTGGGCCGGTTACGACGGTGTGCAGAACCTGTTTGAGCGCTATGGCTACAAAATTTTGCCGCCCCCCTACAGCACCCACGACTTTGCCAACATTGAACGCGACAATGCGGTGATCAACGCCTTTCGGGCTTTGTGCATGGCAAAAGCGGCGCATCTAGTGTACGAAGATCCGGGCTATGTGGAAGACATTGTGCGGCTCTGGCTCAGCCCCGATGACGATCTGAAATGGATGCAACAAACCCCGGCGGATTATGTGGTTGACGTGATTAAACGTTGGCTGCGGGAGGGAGAAACCGACAACAAAGGCGTAAATCTGCCTGCCAACTATCGATATTTTGTCAACCACCTGACAGATACCCAGGCCTTTATCTTTCGGAAAGGACAGCATATCGTGCTGGTCTTTCGCGGTAGCCAACAAGCCGCCGACTGGGGCACCAATTTCAAGTTTCGGATGAAACAGTTTGCATTTACCCATACTGCCCAGTCAGCCGTACCGCCGACGGGCGAGGTGCATCGGGGGTTTCATGATGCTTGGCGGAGTGTGGAGCGCGACGTGTTGGTGCAACTTCAACAGTGGTGGACGCCCGACAGTCAACTCTGGGTCACCGGGCATAGTTTGGGGGGGGCATTGGCGGCGCTGGCGGCCACCTCGCTGGAATATCAGGGCTTTAAGGTGTCAGGACTGTACACGTTTGGACAGCCGCGTGTCGGCGACTGGGCCTTTACCCGTGAGGTGAATGGACGCATGGGCGATCGCATGTTCCGCTATGTGAATAACAACGACATTGTGCCGTTGATTCCGCCGCAGGTAAATCCGCTGAATCCGGGGCGGCTGTATGGTCATATGGGGCAATTTCGCTATTTTGGCTTTCGGGGTAAGCTGCACGAAAAGTCTTACACTACGCAACGTTGGGGCGATCGCCTGCTCGGCTTTTTGGCCGGGATCAAACAGCCTGGGCCGGATGTCGTGGCGGATCACATGATGGAGTTTTACGTGCGCTATTTGCAGCGCGAACTCGACAAGCAAAAGGATCGTCGCAAAGTCGAAGAGGAAGCTCTAGAGGCAAAAGACATCCGCGAAATGGAAAAAGCTCGCTAGGGTGAACAGAGTACCTGTCAACTGTCATCATCAACACCGATTGTGAAACGCGCAAACATTCCTGACTTTGGTCGTCGCCCCCCGCTGTTTTTGTTCGTGGCGATCGCGATTCTCGTGCTCATTGCTTTGTCGGGGGCGATCGTCCACCTACTGACGGAGTCCTGGTGGTTTGATGCCGTTGGCTACGACAATGTATTTTGGACGCGCATTCGCTGGCAGGCCATCATTTGGGTCACTACCCTAGTTGGGTACGCCGCCTTTTTGTATGCCAACTATCGGCTGGCGCTATGGATTACGCGGGAGTCGCCCTGGCGCGTCTTAGAGCAGCGCAATTTGGACTCGCTGGCCGACTATTTGCCCAAATATTTAGCCGCACTGTTAATCGCGCTGCTGTCGTTTAATGCGGCCATGGGCGCGGCAGCCGCCTGGGACAGCATTCTCAAGTTTCTCAATCCCACTGACTTCGATCGCCTCGACCCCCTCTTCCAACAAGACATTAGCTTCTACGTCTTTCGCCTGCCCATTTATGAGGGGTTGCAGGGGGCGATCGTGCAGCTGTTGATCTGGTCCATTTTGCTCGCCTTTGGCGTCTATGCCCTCAAGGGTGAAATTCGCCCCGAGCGCGGCTGGAAGTACTTCCTTACCGGGGAGGTCAAGGGGCATATGTGTGTGCTGCTGTCGGCATTGGCCATCGCTGTGGCCGCCGGCTTTTACTTCGGTCGTTACGATTTACTGTTCTCCGCTGACGGAGTGGTGTTTGGCGCCGGCTACACCGATTTCCATGCCCGGCTCCACGCCTACTGGACCATGGCCTTTGTGACCCTGGCGGTAGCCGCCCTCTTCATCATGTCCTTGTGGCGCAGCGGCTTCGTCTGGCCCACCGTGGGCATCGGACTGTACATGCTGACGCTCATCTTGGTCGGCGGACTATATCCCTGGTTTCAACAGCGGTTTTTAGTCGAGCCGAATGAACTCACCCGCGAGCGGCCCTACATCGAGCACAGCATTGCCTACACCCGCGAAGCCTATGCCCTTGACCAAGTGCAGAGCGAACCGTTTCCCGCTGAAGAAAACCTCGATCGCTCCGTACTCGACGACAACAGCCTCACCGTCGATAACATTCGCCTGTGGGACTATCGCCCCCTGCTGAGCACCTATCGCCAACTACAAGAAATTCGCCTGTATTACCGCTTTCAAGACGTTGACATCGATCGTTACACCCTCAACGGTGACTATCGCCAAGTGATGCTGTCGGCCCGCGAGTTGGACTATTCTGAAGCCCCGCCCGAAGCCCAAACCTGGGTCAACCAACGCCTCAAATTCACCCATGGCTACGGCATCGTGATGAGTCCGGTCAACCGGGTCACCCCCGACGGCTTACCTCAGCTGATGATTCAAAATGTGCCGCCGGTTTACACCGTTGATCTCGAAATTGATCAGCCCCGCATTTACTATGGCGAAGCCACCGATTCCTACGTGTTTACGGGTGCAACCACCGATGAGTTTGACTATCCCGAAGGCAATACCAACGCCCCCTATCGCTACACTGGCTTGGGCGGTGTGCCGTTGAACGACTTGGGCCGCCGGTTGGCGTTTGCCTACGACATGGGCAGCCTCAAGGTTTTAATCTCCAACTACATCACGGACGACTCGCGCATTCTCTACCACCGCGACGTTCTGGAACGTGCCCGCCAGGTGGCCCCCTTCTTGACATATGACAGCGACCCCTACATCGCCGTCATTGACGGGCGACTGAAGTGGATCATTGATGCCTATACGTCGAGCGATCGCTATCCCTACTCCGAACCGCTAAACCGCAGCAACGATATTGGCTCCCTGCTGAACAACGACACCTTGGACACCCTGGTTCGCAGCGGCAGCAACTACGTGCGCGATGCGGCCAAAGTCGTCATCGATGCCTACGACGGCTCCTTAGACTATTACGTCGTGGATGAGGCCGACCCCATCCTCGGCACCTATCGACAAATTTTCCCCGACCTGTTTAAGTCGGCGGACGAGACGCCCGAAGCCATTTGGGAGCACTTCCGCTATCCCCAAGACTTGTTTGCGCTGCAGGCCCAGATGTACCGCACCTACCACATGGCCGATCCCGAGGTGTTTTACAACCGCGAAGACATTTGGCGTTTCCCCACCCAGGTGTATGAGGGCGAGCAAGTGCGCATGGAGCCCTATTACCTGATCATGAAACTGCCGGGGGAAACCACTGAAGAATTCATCCAGATTCTGCCCTTTACCCCCATCAACAAAGACAACATGGTGTCGTGGATGGCAGGGCGTTCCGATGGCGACAACTACGGCAAGCTACTGCTGTACGAGTTCCCGAAGCAGCAGTTAGTCTATGGTCCCAGTCAAATCGAAGCTCGTATTGACCAAACGCCAGAGATTTCCCAACAGCTCACCCTCTGGAGTCAAGAAGGCTCGCGAGTGATTCGCGGCGATCTGCTGGTGATTCCCATTGAGCAGTCGCTGCTCTACGTGGAGCCCGTTTATCTGCGGGCTGAGCAGGGCGAACTGCCGGAACTGCGCCGCGTCATTGTGGCCCACGACAATGACATCGTGATGCGCGAAACTCTGGATGAAGCCCTGATCGCGATTTTTGGCGAAAGCGCGGCGGTGCCGGTGGAGACACCTGAGCCCCCAGCGGATGACGGGGAAACTGCCACCGCCAATCCGCCGACCTTGCCAATTGCTCAAGCCGATCGCATTCAAGATGCGTTGAATGCCTACGAAGCGGGACGGCAAGCCCTGCAAGAAGGCGACTGGGAAGCCTATGGTCAAGCCCAGCAGGAACTAGAGAGCATCCTCAATGAGCTGAGCAGGAGTAACTAAACGACACTGCCCCCCGGTAGGCGATCGGGTATCTGTTTGACATTCCGTAGACTTCCCCGCTGTTGCCACCCAAGCTAATATGCCGGAGAGCTTGCCCCTGGTACATCTCGGCGATCACGAAGCGGATGTCTTCGAACTGTTTGGTGCACCGCCGTGCGCCCGCGAGCGAGCTACTGATTCGGGCCGAACACAATCGTCAAGTGCAGCACGAATTGGCCATCCCCTGCCGACGATTGCACCAGCGCCCGTGATCGGGCAGACGACCTTAGAATGGGCACGCAACCCGCAGCACCCGGCCAGGGCAAACCCCGATTCATTAGCTGTTCTTGCCCACCTTGCCCACTGCCACCTTTGAGCAGATCTGGCAATGCGTCGTCTGGTAAGGCGATCGCTGATGGATTGTAGGCGTAGCCCTTCAAAAGGTAGGCTTCCACCTCACCTTGAAGAGCGGCTGTCGCTTTGAGGACTTATAACTACTAAAGTTGCGAGCACCTGCTCAAGGCGTTGATCACCAACAACATCATGGTTTTGGCGGTTGATGTGGCCGCACAATTAAGCCCGAGTGCAGCCCGAGGTAGCTGCCACTGCGGCAAGCACTGCGGTGGATTGACCCACTGGGCGGTTTCCGGGCGCGCCAAGGCGATGGGGAGCGGGCCTAGAAAACATGATGGAGCTTCACGCCCTCTTGAAGGCGCACAATTCGCTTCTAAAGCCTATGCTCCAGGCATTCCAAGGACTTACGCCCCATGGATAGCACCCAGTGGGGTGAGAGTTGGATTCTGAGTTGGCCAAGGCGCAATCAATCACCGCAGACCAGCCGCCGATTGCCTCCTCTACTTGCTTTCAGAGCGGGAATAATCATCTTGGAAGCGAACGATATCGTCTTCGCCCAAATACTCACCGTTCTGCACCTCGATTAAAATCAGCGGAATTACGCCGGAATTTTCTAGGCGATGAGACGTGCAAGGGGGAACATAGGTCGATTGATTCGTGCTGAGGAGTGTTTCTTTCTCGCCGCAAGTCACCTTAGCGGTACCAGAAACCACGATCCAGTGTTCGCTGCGGTGATGGTGCATTTGTAAGCTTAGACGATGGCCTGGCTTGACCTCAATCCGCTTAATTTTGTAGCCTCGGCCCTCTTCCAAAACGGTAAAAGAACCCCATGGCCGCAATTCCGTCGCCGCAATCCCTTCTGGGACGGCTAAAGACTGCATCGACAGACCATTCTTAGACTCAGCTAACTCTTGTGTTTTGGGCACGATAACCAACCCTCCAGTTGCAAATGTGAAATTTTAACGACGGCTGTTCCAACACTCATCCCCAGCAGTAGTTGCAGAGTTCCCAGCCAGTACGGCGAGTCACCATAACTGCACCTTTGCTCAATACTCAAATGAAACCAAAAGACTGTGTGTGGACATTGGCAACAGCTTAGCCCTGACCTTTGCAAATCGTCTTAGCATGCACATTGCTATACAAAAACTTTAAGTTGAAGCCGCGAAAAATAAGCCGACTTCAAAATCTTCTCAGCCTAATCGACATATTCTCAGACTGCTCGCCCCCAAACCTCATCCAGATGCCATCGGTTAACCTCACCGCCTGTGGCTCCGGGTCTCGTCTGGGGGGCGACCGGTCTTAAGAACTGAGAAGAATGACATGGAGAAGCGGTTTCGCGCGACTTGGGGCCCCTCGTCATGCCATTGATGTCATGGTGCCGAGATGAATTGACCCTGAGCGTTACGGGCGTTACTGACGGGGCCGAGTATTCGCTAAAGCATGTCAATAAATGCATAGTGTGAAAATTTACTGCAAATTGCGGGGCAAATCGTGGCGAGCCGTTAGCTTTCAAGCTGTAGACGAACGGCCTGACTGCACTGGCGATTTTTCCCTGGGGCAATTTAGCGGTTTTACGGTTTTCATCTCACCGTCAAGTGGTTCTGTGTCGTACCTTAGATGTGGAATGCGCATGCGCATCCAAATACATATTTGAGCCTTTGTGGCTTGTCATCATGCTAGATGCTCTCATTGTACTTTCATTCATTATTGCTGGAGCTGGAATCGGCTTCTATGCTCCGGAACTGTTGCCCGCAGGTGTGCTGAGTGAAGTCAGTAGCTTGGAAGGGTTGAGTTCTGTCACCGCCGGGTTTGGGGCGTTATTTGGCACCGGCCTGGGCTTGGTCATGCAGACCAGCTATCGACGACTGGAAACGCAAGTGCGGGAACTGCCGCCCGAGCGGTTGCTCAGTCGGGCCGTTGGCCTGGTCATTGGTCTACTCATTGCTAATCTGATGCTAGCTCCGCTGTTTTTGCTGCCGATCCCCAGCGAGTTTGGTTTCATTAAGCCGTTGCTGGCGGTCATGGGCAGCGTCATTTTTGCGGTTTCGGGCATGAACTTGGCTGATACTCACGGGCGATCGCTGCTCCGCCTCGTGAGCCCTGGCTCGATGGAATCCACCCTGGTGGCAGAAGGCACCCTGAAGCCGTCTAAAACCAAGCTGCTGGATACGAGTTGCATTATTGACGGGCGCATAGAAGGATTGCTGGAAACCAGTTTTTTGGAGGGGCAAATTCTCGTGCCCCAGTTTGTTTTGCAGGAATTGCAGCAGGTGGCTGACGCCTCCAACGACCAAAAGCGGGTACGGGGACGACGCGGACTGGATGTGCTGAATCGCATTCGTGAAACCTACGCTAGTCGGGTGGTGATTTCGAGCATCGATTATGAGGAGATTCCGACGGTGGATGCCAAGTTGGTGCGACTGGCGCAAGAACTCAATGCCAGGCTGTTGACGAATGACTTTAATCTCAATAAGGTCGCCAGCTTTCAAGAAGTGGAAGTCCTGAATATCAACGATTTGGCCCAGGCGATTCGGCCTAACTATTTACCGGGAGATGACATGGGCCTGCGCATTTTGAAGCAAGGCAAGGAACCGCAGCAGGGGGTGGGGTATTTGAATGACGGCACCATGGTGGTGGTGGAAGAGGGGCGCGACTTTATCGGGGATGAAATTGACGTGGTCGTGACGGGTGCCCTGCAAACCTCCGCTGGCCGCATGATCTTTGCCCGTCCGAAAGATTCGGTGTTGGCTTCCTAGTGCACGATGGAATCATTGCCCCGCATTGTTGCCAACATTGTTGTGTTCTTGCTTGGTTGGCTGGGGGCCTGGAGTTTACTGGCGATTCCCCTGAGTCAAAAATTTGGGTGGCGACCGTTTCAGCCGACGCCACCTGAGCAAAAGTTGACATTGCTGTTGCCGCTGTATGCCCTGGCTCCAGTAGCGATCGCGATCGCCAATCGCCTCCTGCACCAAACTTGGGCGGATCAGGGACTGGCGGGCGGGTGGCATTCGGTGTGGGCCTTTGGACTGGGCTGGGGAGTGGCGATCGCCGGACTGGTTTTGGTGTTGCTGGTAAAGCGCTTGGGCGGTTTCATCACGCTGCCCGCTGCCGATGATGAAACTAGCCAGAGCAGTGCGCCGATGGGTCACTGGCTGCCCAGTTTAGGGCTGCTGGCGCTGGGCATCGTCATTGGCGGCAGCGAAGAATTGATTTTCCGTGGTTGGTTGCAAACCCAGCTTGCACTCGCGCTTTCACCCTGGGGAGCAGCGATTATCGCGAGTGCCCTGTTTGCGCTGGCGCATCTGGTTTGGGATGGTCGCGATGGTGTATGGCAGCAGCCGGGACTCTGGCTGCTGGGCCTGGTGTTGGTGGGTGCCCGCTGGGCCGACGGCGGCGCGATCGCGATCGCCTGGGGCTTGCACGCTGGTTGGGTGACTGGTCTGGCCTATATAAGTGAGTTTGTCCGACCCGCCCCTGTGGCAGCGAAACCGACGTGGCTCACGGGTCGAGCAGCACAGCCCCTGACAGATATTTGGGATTGCTCACTGCTAATTTTGACGGCGGTTTTGGTTGGGTACCTTGCTGGATTATTGCCCACTGTCTGAGCGTCGCAGTGTGGCTAGGATCACTGGGTTCAGGGGGTTCCAACGGGTGAAGGCACCCACTGCCACTGATCGGGCAATCGTGAGTTGCTGATAGGCCACCGTCCAGGGAGAATGGTCGCTTTGCCACTGGGCGAGTTCGGTCTGATTTTCGAGCGTCGCTAGGGCGACGACGATGACGCCAGTATCCCCCAAGTGCTCGCTGCAATGGGTCAGAATTGCGGTTAGTTGGCCGTGACTGCCGCCGATGAAAACGCGATCGGGGTTGGGCAAGTCAGCCAATACTGTGGGCGCTTGTCCCGCCACGACTTGAATATTGGGCGTCTCAAATCGCGCAGCATTTTGCCGAATCAACTCTGCGCCCGCCGTCGTTCGCTCGATCGCCCACACCTGCGCCGTTGGCACTAGTCGCGCTAGTTCGACACTGACGCTGCCCGTGCCCGCCCCAATATCCCAAATGACTTGGTGGGTCTGGAGCGCCAACTCTGCCAGAATTTGGACACGCACTGCGCGTTTAGTCATGAGGCCGGGGCGATCGCGAAAGCTGAGAAACGCCGAGTCGGGAATGCCCAATAGCGGCACGGTGGCGAGCTGGGGTGGCGAATCGCAGCGCTGCAAAATCACCACGTTGAGGGCCCTCCATTCACCAGCGGGCACAGCCGCGATCGCCCACTGGCGCACCCGTTCATCCGCCCCGCCCAGATTCTCACAGACCCACATTTGGTAGGGGGTGGGGAGTCCGAGCGATCGCAACAAGTGAGCGATCGCGGTCGGCGTATTTTCCGGATCGGTCAATACGGCGATGGGTGATGCGCCCTTTTTAACTACGGCGGCCAAGCGGTCGAGCGATCTCCCGTGGGCGCTGATGATGGTGGCGTCTTGCCAGGGCAGTTTGGCACGGCTAAAGGCCAACTGCACCGAACTCACGTGAGGATGAAAGGTGATCAATTCCGGCGGGATGACCTGGAGGAGCTGCCGTCCCAGTCCAAAAAAGAGCGGATCGCCGGAGGTCAATACCACCACTAATGCGGGGGCGGGCTGGGTTACCTGCTGCCGTAACCGTTCGGGCAAGTTTGTTAGCGACCAGCGTTGAGCCGGGTGATCGGGAAAGTGCTGAAGCAGGCGATCGCTCCCCGCCAAGATTGCCGCTTGTTGGATCACATTAAGCGTGGTTGAAGATAGTCCCGCCGCCCCGTCGAGCCCGACTCCAATTACCTGAATGGGTGTCATGGCAAGGCTTCCCAGGCGAGCACCAGCAGCGCATTGACGATCGCCGCTGCCACCGTCGAGCCGCCCTTGCGGCCCTCCACGCGGATTTGGGGCACGGCCAACTCCGCCAGCCGCGATTTCGCTTCTAGCACGCCGACAAACCCCACCGGCACCCCGATAATCAGCGGCGGTTTCACGGGGGACTCTGCCACGCGATCGCACAGCGCTTGCAACGCCGTGGGCGCGTTACCGATCACATAAATCGCCTCGGGCCATTGTGCCCAAGCTTTGAGCAGCCCCGTTTCGGTGCGCGTCTTGCCTGGGTCAGCGGTAATCGCTAAGTCCACCGCTGTCCAGAGGGGATTTTTAAACGTTCGTTGCACCATGCCCTGGCAGCCCTGCCGCACCATGCCGACATCTACCACCATGGGGGTGCCAGCCTGGAGCGCTGCGATGCCAGCAGCGATCGCCTCCGGAGAAATCTGCAACAGCTGCGCAAAATCAAAATCTGCCGTGGTGTGGATAATGCGGCGGAGAATGGCGTATTCTTCGGGAGCAAAGTCATGGGTGCCCAACTCACGATCGATGCGGGCAAAACTTTCCTGCAAAATGGGATGTTGCGGCAGCGGCGGCATCGTCACCCTGAGTAATGGGATTTAAGATTTTAGAACAGTTCGGCTTGGGACAGTATTCACACAGCCTATGGCAGTCTATTACTTCTGGGGCGAGGACGACTTTCAAATGAACCAGGCGATCGCCCAACTGCGGCAGCGGGCGATCGATGACGCCTGGGCCAGCTTTAACTATGACAAAATCGGCAGCGACGCAGCCGAAGGCCCGACCGTGGCGCTGAATCAGGCCATGACGCCCCCCTTTGGCACGGGCAAACGCTTCGTGTGGCTGGTGGATACGCCCCTGGGGCAGCGGTGCAGCGAAGCCCTGCGCTTGGAGTTTGAGCGGACTCTGCCCAAGCTGCCCGACACCAGCATCCTGCTACTGAGCAGTCAGCAAAAGCCTGACGGGCGCTCTAAGTTCACGAAGCTGCTGCAAAAACATGGTGAGATTCGGGAGTTTGGCACCATTCCCCCGTGGAAGAGCGACCAGATTGCCCGCCAGATTGAACAAACCGCCAAAGCGCAAGGACTCACCCTCACCCAAGACGCCGTGGATTTGCTGGTGGATGCGGTGGGCAACCAAACCCGCCAGCTCATGCTGGAGTTGGAAAAACTGTCGCTGTTTTGGGGCGATCGCGCTGACCCCATTGATGCCGCTGCGGTGTCACAATTGGTCACCGTGAGCACCCAGAGCAGCCTGCAACTGGCCGCTGCCCTCCGCGAAGGCAACATTGATCGCGCCCTGAGCCTACTCGCTGATCTGCTCAACCGGAACGAAGCCCCCCTGCGCATCGTCTCTACCCTAGTTGGACAATTTCGCACCTGGTTATGGGTCAAGCTCATGGCCGAAAGCGGGGAACGCAATCCACAAACCATCGCCAAAGCGGCGGAAATCGGCAACCCCAAACGGATTTATTTCCTGCAAAAAGAAGTGGCGGCGCTCTCGCTCGGCGGTTTGCAACAGGTGCTAGAACACCTGCTGGCCCTCGAAGCGGGGCTTAAAAGCGGCCAAGATGCCACTGCCCTTTTACAAATCAAGGTGGTCGAAATTGCCCAAATCTGTCAAAATCCTCGGCAGATTTCTGCGCGCGTGCGGTAGTCTCCTAATTACAATGGGTAGCTGCACGAGCAATCGCTGTTCACACTGAAATATTGGGATTGAGTCTCAGGCTATGACGAGTTTTTTAGTGATGCCAACCTCGCGACGGCGACAGCACTGGTCGAAGTTGCTGGCAATCGGTGTGGTCTCTGGCTGGTTGGGGGTCGTGGGTTTGCCTGCCACCACCGGGGTGCAATTGCCGCTGGCCCAACAGGCCGCGATCGCCCAGAGCAGCATCTCCAACGAAGAAATCAACCAGTACGCACGGGCGGTGCTGGCGATCGATCGGTATCGCAACGCCGCGTACACCCAAATCAAAGACATCTTGCTCACGGTAGAGGTGGATATTAGTGCGATCGACATGAGCTGCACGAATACCCAGAATATTTCTGAGGTGCCCCGCTCCGTCCGTCGTGACGTGCGGGAAATTTTGACGCGCTACTGCAACGATTCACGCCAAGCCGTAGAAGATACGGGCCTCACTTCCCGACGATTCAACCAAATTACCGACGCCCACGCTTCCGACGAGACCGTGTTTGAACGTATTCAACAAGAGCTGCTGCGCCTGCAAGGAGCCCAGTAGGAGAGCTACGCGCCGCTGGAAATATCGTGTGTTGAAATCAGTTTGAGAAACCGAATACTGGCTGCTCAGTAGCCTTGACCTCGACCCAGAACTGGGAAAGCTCCTTTAACCAGGCAGCGGCGACAGCGAGGGCGCAATGCTGAATCCAACTTGAGCAATCAACTTCTCAGCCTTCACTCGACTCACGATCAACGCCTCAGCTCACAGCCAAAATCCTCAAACCGGACGCAGTGACCGATCGCACCGCATTGGCCTCAGCAGAGATATTTTTGCGGTGCTTAACGTCGTTTGCATACTGTCATCGGAAAATATACGGATTTAGCTTGGCGGTGCTGGAAAAGGAGAATAGCCCCCTTCAGACCCCCTTTTCCGGTACAGACCTATGCATACCTGGGCGCTTTTTTCTTGCAGCAGCTTGATCACGCTAACGGCCTACAACCTGACCCATTTACCCAAAACGGCTAAATCGGCTCCCGAACCTGAGCCCGACGCCAGCGATCAGCTAGCCGAGGACACTAAGTTTTCCTTAGATACGATGAGCGGCCAGTTTCCCGAGTTTGAGCAAATTGCGCGGCCCCCGTTGCCGGATCAACCCCAACTCGCAAGAAAAATCGATGAGCCACCAGGCTATAACCCAGCGCTTTACGATCCTGCTCAATATCCGGTGAGAGAAGTCGATTTGGTCGGGGGGGTATTGTTAGCCAAACTCCCAGGCGGCATGCCTGATCGGGTTGACGCGATCGCCCCGCTGCCCACCCCGTTCCCACCACCCCCGGCAGTCAATCCTTTTCCCGTAGCGACCAACCCTTCGGCAGCGGCGATCGCCCCTCGACTACGCGCCGTTAGCCAGCCCCGCCCAGAACCGGCGGCGGTGGCCCCCAGCTTTGTCTCTCGGGCGGCCCCCGCGACCGTCGCGACCGTTGCCACCACTCCCTCAGCCCCGCCGTCCGCCCCCGTCGCTGAGGTGACCGCGACCAACCCAGCCCCGGAATTATTTGCTGCGTTGCCAGACGGGATTGCGATCGCTCCGCCGTCCGACGTGCCTGTGCCTTTAGCCGCCCCGCCAGCGGCCCCGGAAATCGCTATGACGGATGTGGTGTCATTCGACCCCTTAGCAGAGATGACGGCTGCTGCGGGGGCGACGGTTCCAGCCAATGCGGACACCGCTTTTGCCAATGTGGCCGCTGTCCTGCCAGCCGCCACCAACGTAAATACAACTCCGGTTGCCGAGCCATTGGGAACTCCGGTGACAGGGGCTGCCGCGCCCAAAGTTGCCCCCGCCCCCACCTTCTCGATGGAGTTGGCCCCGGCTCGACAAGATTTGATCGATCGCTACTGCGATCGCCCCCTGGCTGACACCAATGCCTCGACAAGAGAGGCGGTTTGTGACGCGGACACCAACGAGTGAGCGCAGAGGATACCCGAGGCCGCCACCGCTGGCACCCCAATGCCGGGCAGTGTTGAATCGCCCACCCGCAATAGGCCCGGAATCGGCGTGCGGCAGTTGGGAAACAAGCCCTGATCGGCCCGAATCGCTGGCCCATAGGTGCCCTGATAGCGGCGTAAAAAGCGCTGGTGCGTCAACGGTGTGCCAATGAGTTCCACCTCGACGCGATCGCGAACGTCAGGAATGACTTTGCCCAGGGCTTGATATAGCGGTGCGGCCCGATCTCGTTTCCGTTGGGCATAATTTTCGTCGCGCTGCCAGCCCGCCCACGGTTCCAGCGAATACACGTGAACGACGTGTTTGCCCGCTGGCGCGAGGGTCGGATCCAACACCGACGGCATGGAAATCATGCAGGTATTGCCCGGAGCATCGAGGGGGCGATCGCGGCTGTGAACCACCACATGATGCACAGTGAGAGCATCCAACCCCGTCGCGTCAATGCCCAGGTGCAAGTGCATGAAGCTGCTGACCGCTGGGGTGGCGATCGCCGTTTCTCGAAAATTCAGGGGCAAGGCCTCTGGCGGCAGCAGGTGACTGTAGGTATCCCACAAGGTCGCGTTGGAAATCACCGTCTCAGCGGCGATCACTTCCCCCGACTTGAGCCGCACTCCGGTGGCCCGCCCGGCTTCAACCAAGATTTGTTCCACATGGGTGCCCAGCCGCAACTCGCCGCCCCACTTTTGGAGCCCTCGCACCAGGGCGTTAACGATCGCCTCGCTGCCGCCAACGGGATAGTCCACCGGGGCAGTTTCGCGCTCACCAAACACAAACGCCACTTCGGGGGCGATCGTGCCGTGGGCATCCAGCCCTGACAGCAAAAAGCACTCCAAATCGATCAGTTGGCGCACCCACGGATCGCTCACCGTTTGATCTAGTAAATGGCCCGCCGACTTTTGCACAGCGGGCAACTGGGGCAATAGTTTCAGCAGGGCGAGGGGATAGCGCAGCAAAAACGGCACGACGCCCAAATCAGGCCGCAGCCCCAAGGTCGGAATTTGGCTCAGCGGCTCATACAGCGCGAGCAGTCGCGTCACAAACGCATCGAGTTCAGCCGCACCCTGGGGGGTGAACTGGGCCACTGCGCGGCGATAGTCGGCAAGCTGTCGGTAAATGGGCAGGGTGCCTTCGGGCAGATGGTAAAACCCGAGCGGATCGTAAGCGATCGCCTCCAGCGGTTCCTCCAACACATCCAGCACCTGCCGCAGCGGATTGCGCGACGCCGGATCACTCAATCCCGAAAAGAACGACGGCCCCGAATCAAAGTGAAAGCCATTACGGGTAAACCCGTGGGCCGCGCCGCCGGGAATGGTGTGACTTTCGCAGACCACTACCCGTTTGCCATAGCGAGCTAATAGCGCTGCCGCGACTAACCCGCCGAGGCCACTGCCAATGACGACAACTTCTGGCGATGAGGATGACATCATTGCGAGTGGGGATCGTTGACCTGGGCAAAATGGGCGTCGATCAGGGGCAGACAGTTCTGAACGGTGCGCTCTTCTTGGGGGTCGATACTTTGCAGATACGCCACCCGATGGGCCACCGAACGTTGAACTTCTTGAATTTCTTGTCGCAGGGCCGCGACTTGGTTCGCGCAGTTGGCTTGGGGCAATAACTGGGCGATCTCGGCTTCTAGGGCGGTTTGTTCGGTGGCTTGTAACTGTTGGGCTGCTGCCAGTTGGGCAGCGGTGCCTCCAGCTTTAACCACGCAATAAATTTCCATCAGCCGCTCATACTCTGCCGATCGCTCCGCGCCATGGGGTCGCGCCAACAGGTGTGAAATGAATTCTGGCGTTAGCGATCGCGGCACGTCACTCTCTCTTATCCTGCGGCTGGTTTGCAGCTACTCACGGCGTACGCCAAGCTTCTAGGAGTCCAGAAGTACAGGCTTGAGCCCCTGGCCTGTCGGCATCTTACCGCGAGCGACTCCACCCACGATTCTAGTCGGTCAGCCAGGTTTTCCGTCGGCTTGCGATATCTGAGGAGAGTCATTCACTTCTGCACTGGCAAACTGCAAAAGGCATGAAATTTTCGCGAAGCGGTAAACCTGACATCTTGCAGTGTCGCAAAACAGTCTCAGACCGCGACAGGCCACGGGCAAGCGTGATCTCAGTTCCCAGTTCTGCCAGTATGGGCCGTCCATCCGCCCATTCCCGTAGACGGCAGGCCAGGACTTCTCTGGCGATCGCCCAGCAGATCAATCGTGACTATTACCAACGTCGTGGACTTTGGGATGCCGCGCCGTGGGGGTCGATGCCCAGGGCGACTGGCACGGGGCTGGCGATACCCGCTGGGGTGGGGCCGTGGCGTTTGCCTGAACGGATGCCCTGCGATCGCTCCAATGACCCCAACCTCATCCCGAGACCGCGAAACCGCGACCGAAATGCCCGGTATGATAGGCGTGATCGGCAGGAGAATGGCTATGATCAGCGATCGCAAAGCGGCATTTATCCAGGCGTACCGCAATCTGAACCTGTTTCCGCTGTCAGAAGCGGAAGAGATTGAGCAGTTTCAGGTCAAGTACGGCCAAAAGGTGCTGCGCACTTTGAACAATGCGGTGATCGCCTCGGAAGCCAACGGCAAGCTAATTTTTACCGGCCATCGCGGCTGTGGCAAATCGACGCTACTGGTGCAGCTGGCGGACCAGATGCGGGACGAGGGCTTTTATGTCGCCCGGTTTTCCATCGCCGACCTGGTGGAAATGTCAGACGTGAACCATATCAATATTCTGTATGCGATCGCGCTGAAGCTGCTGAGCCAGGCGACGAAGCGGCAAATGCCGATTCCGGAAGGGACCAAGAATGCGTTAGTGAACTGGTTCACTCAGACCAAGTCGCGGGAATATACTGACCAGCTTAAGCAGGAGTTGGGGGTCGGGGTCGATTTCTACGGCCTATTCAGCGGCAAGTTGCAAAAAGAAGGCGCGTTTCGAGAAATCATTCGTGAAACCTATGACCGCCGCGTGTCAGAGCTATCGGAGCAAATCAACCGAGTCGCGGCCACCATTCAATCGACTACGGGCAAAGAAATCCTGGTGATCATTGATGATTTGGACAAACTGGATTTGGATGTGGTGCGGCCCATTTTTCAGGACAATATTAAGGCGCTATTCTCACCCGAAATTCGCGTGGTGTTTACGATTCCCGTGGCGGTGATTCGCGATCCTCGGCTGGTGTCCACGCTGGAATCTGATAGCCGAATTATTATGCTGCCAGTCACCAAGTTCTACAGCCGCGAAGATGTGCGGCGAGCAGAGGCCGCCCCCATTGAGGCCAATGTCGAAACGCTGCAACACTTGCTGGAGAAACGGATTCCGGCAGACTTGATTGAACCAGAGATGAAGCGCCAAATTGTGTTGCTAAGTGGTGGGGTGCTGCGCGAACTGGTGCGCATCGGTCAAGAATGTTGCCGTATTTGTATGTCGGAGATTGACCCAGATCTTGCAGACCAAGTGGTCACCATCAATGCCGATATTTTGCAAGAGGCGGTCAAGTCGTTGCGGAATCAGTTTGCTCGCACCCTGGGCAGCAATCTATTTGAGCTGCTGAAAACCACTTACGAAAACCTGGCCCCGCCGAATGCGAAAAGCGACGAGTTTCTCGACCTGCTGCACTCGCTCTATGTGTTGGAATATGAGAATGACGACCTGTGGTATGACCTGCATCCACTCGTGACCGATATTTTGCGCCGTCGGCAATTGATTTAGTCCCTGTGTTGAGGGTAGTCCCTTAAACTATGCCCCCGACTGATTTAGAAACCTCTAACCGCCGTGAACTCAGAAAGCTGGAGTTGTCGATTGAAGCGCAGCCGGAGCGCTTGAGTCTGCTGCTGGCGATTTGTGATGACCGCAACCTGCAAGCGCAGCTGATGGAGCAATACGAGGCGGAACTGCGCGAAGCGGGGATTGCCACCTATCGCACGCGACTGAGCCACCAGCGCCCCAGCTTGAAAGCGGCCCTGACGGAGCTGGTGGAGCAATCACCCGCCCTGCAAGCGGGCGACCCGGCGGTGGTGACGGTGTTGAATGCGGGGGAACTGCTGGGGGTACGCCTCACCGAAGAAAAATCCGAGCAGGAGCAGTTTTTCTTTTCGTTGCAATGGACGCGGGAGGCCCTGCGGCACTTTGATTTTCCGATTGTGCTGTGGCTACCGGACGAGGTGGCGACGCGGTTAGCCCAGCAAGCTCCCGACTTTTGGAGCTGGCGCAACGGGGTATTTGAGTTTTACGCTGCCCCGCCTGACGCGGTTACCCGCCCCGACGGGATGCCGCCGCCAATGATGAGTGCCGTCACAGACTCCACCGAGACCGCCCCCGACCCCGGCAGCCAAATCCCCATTACCGAACTGGAGCAGCAGATCGCCACCCTCACCGAGACCACGCCCGACTCGCCGCTGCTGATCACCCTGCACAACACCCTGGGGGATGCTTACAAGCGCGAATATAAATACCAAAAAGCGCTGGCCCAATATCAGCAAGCCCTGACCCAGGCCGAAGCCTATCAAGACGCCGCCGGACAAGCCCGCTCCCTCCGCAACTTAGGGGATGCCCTGCGCGCCTGTGGCCGACCGGCGCAAGCGGTGCCCTATTACCAACAAGCCCTCAACCTCTATCAAGCCCAGGCAGATCGCAGCGGCGATGCCGCTACCCTAAACAACTTGGGAGTTGCTTACTTCTCGCTGAGTCAATATCAGCAGGCGATCACCTTCTATCACCAATCGCTCGAAATTCAGCGGGAGATTGGCGATCGCCAGGGCGAAGCGAAGTCGCTGAGCGACTTGGGGAATGCTTACAATGCGCTGGGTCAATATCAGCAGGCGATCGCCTTTCATCAGCAATCCTTGGAAATGGCGCGGGAAATTGGCGATCGCCGGGGCGAAGCGGCTGCTTTGGGCAACTTGGGCCTTGCTTATCAGTCGCTGGGTCAATATCAGCAGGCGATCGCCTTCCATCAGCAATCGCTAGAAATCAAACGCGAGATTGGCGTTCGCGAAGCGTTTCCGAAGGAAAGTCGCCGGGGCGAAGCGACTTCTCTGGGCAACTTGGGCCTTGCTTATCGGTCGCTGGGTCAATATCAGCAGGCGATCGCCTTTCTTCAGCAGCAGTTAGAAATCACGCGGGAGATTGGCGATCGCCAAGGCGAAGCGAATGCTTTGGGCAACTTGGGGCTGGCTTACTATGATCTGGGTCAATATCAGCAGGCGATCACGTTCCAGCAGCAATCCCTCGAAATTGAGCGGGAGATTGGCGATCGTCGGGGCGAAGCGAATTCTCTCTTCAACCAAGCACTTGCTCTAGCCCGGTTAGATGATAAGTGGCAGGCGCGAGACTGCTACCAGGCCGCCCGAGAGATCTACGCCGAGTTGGGCTTGCCCAAAGAAGTTGAACGCTGTGATGTCGCCATCCGTGATTTGGGGCAGCAAATTGTCATGCAGCCCAAGCAGGCTCCGACCATTGGCGAGTCGGCCACCGCGCCATCAGCCGGGCGAGACCACCTATCGCCCACCGCTGAATCGCGCCCTACAGTCGAGCCCCAGCCGCTCAAGGTGCCGTTTTGGGTTTGGGTAGTCGTGGGGCTGGTGGGGGTGCTGCTCATTGGGTGGTGGCTGCTTTAGACACCTTTTAGGCTGTGAGCGAGTCTTGGCGATCGCCCCCAATACCGCTGGCAACTCGACGATTTCTTGTCGGCAGAAAAGAGTGTAATCTGAGTGGACATTTTCACGCCTTGGATTTTGGCCCTATGCAGGCATCTTCGCAATCCAAACGATCGCAGCTCGGGCGATCGCTGATCCCCTATCTCTTCCTCGCGCCCGCGTTGACGGTGCTGGGGCTGACGGTGTTTTGGCCCGCCATCCAGGCGCTGTATCTGAGCTTTACCAGCTACGGCTTTGATGTCACCCAGCCGCCGCTGTGGATTGGGCTGGAGAATTTTCAGGAGCTACTGGGCGATCGCACCTTTTGGATCACGGTGAAAAACACGCTGCTGTACCTGATTGGGGTAGTGCCATTGCTGGCGATTTTGCCGCTGCTGCTGGCGATTTTGGTCAATCAAAAGCTGCGCGGCATGCGCTGGTTTCGCGTGGCCTACTACACCCCCGTGGTGATCTCGATGGTGGTGGCGGGCATCGCCTGGCGCTGGCTCTATGCCGAGAACGGCTTCTTTAACCAGATTTTGATCGGGCTGGGGCTGACGGAAAGCGGGATTCCGTGGCTGACGAGTCCGGCTCTGGCAATGCCCAGCGTCATGGTAGTGACGATATGGAAGGGGCTGGGCTACTACATGGTGATTTACCTGGCGGGGCTGCAAACCATTCCCCCCGATCTGTACGAGGCAGCGGCGATCGAAGGCTCCGACGGGTGGCGCAAGCATTGGGACATTACCTTTCCCCTGATGCGGCCCTACATTTTTCTGGTGACGGTGATTTCCGCGATCGCCGCCACCAAAGTCTTCGAAGAAATCTACATTATGACCCAGGGCGGCCCGCTGAACAGTTCCAAAACCATCGTCTACTACGTGTATGAGTTGGCGTTTCAGGAATTGGAGCTGAGCTACGCCTGTACGGTGGGACTGGCGCTGTTTCTGGTGATTTTGGCGCTGTCGATTTTGCGATTGCTGGGCGATCGCTCAGAAGTGCTATAGACTATTGGCGGCTAACGCCCGCTGTTGACGATTCACGACAACCCAGGCGACGACTGGGTATTTAGTCACCGATTTCACCAAATCTGATCGTTTTTTCCGGTATTTCTAAATTGTGAACAGGTGCCTCATGAGCGATCTAGTTTAATGAGTGGCGGCTTGGGCATAAAAAAAGACGGAAGTATATCCAGCGAATGAAAATCAGCGACTAGGCTTGTGTCAAAATGTAAGCGGTTTTGCCAATCTGTCGCAAAGAGCAGTAAGCGGGCATAGAGAACGTATGGAATTAATTGAGCCAATCTATCAATACGCATGGCTAGTGCCGGTGCTACCCCTCGTCGGGGCAGCGATCGTCGGCACCGGACTCATTAGCTACAGTCAAACAACCAGTACGCTCCGGCGGCCATCGGCGGTGTTCATTGTTTCGCTCACTGGGGCGGCAATGGTGCTGTCATTTCTCCTCTTTTTCAGCCAGGTGCAGGGACACGAAGTGTATACCCGCACCTTCGAGTGGGCCTCGGCGGGCGACTTCAAGCTGACGATGGGGTACACCATCGATCATTTAGCGGCTCTGATGCTAGTGATTGTGACGACGGTGGCCTTTCTCGTCATGGTCTACACCGATGGCTACATGGCTCATGACCCGGGTTATGTCCGCTTTTATGCCTATCTCAGCCTTTTCAGTTCCTCCATGTTGGGCCTGGTTATCAGCCCTAACCTGCTGCAAATTTATGTGTTTTGGGAACTGGTGGGCATGTGCTCCTACCTGCTGATTGGGTTCTGGTATGGTCGCGATGGCGCGGCGGATGCCTGTCAAAAAGCCTTTATCACCAACCGCGTCGGCGACTTTGGCTTGCTGCTGGGCATGTTGGCGCTCTTTTGGGCTACCGGCAGCTTCGAGTTTGACGTGATGGGTGAGCGGCTCACCGCGTTGGTGGAAAATGGCAGTCTCACCGCTGGCGTTGCCACTATCTTCGCCGTTTTGATTTTCCTCGGCCCCATGGCCAAATCCGCGCAGTTTCCGCTGCATGTGTGGCTGCCCGACGCCATGGAAGGCCCCACCCCAATTTCCGCACTGATTCACGCCGCGACGATGGTCGCCGCCGGCATCTTCCTCGTTGCCCGGATGTTCCCCGTCTTTGAGGATCTGCCCACGGTGATGACCGCGATCGCTTGGGTGGGTTGCTTCACCGCCTTCATGGGCGCGAGCATCGCCATCACTCAGAACGACATCAAAAAGGGGTTGGCCTATTCCACCATGTCTCAGTTGGGCTACATGATGCTAGCCATGGGGGTCGGCGCGTATGGGGCGGGCCTGTTCCACCTGATGACCCACGCTTACTTCAAGGCGATGCTATTCCTATGCTCTGGCTCAGTGATTCACGGCATGGAAGAAGTCGTTGGTCACGACCCCTTGCTGGCCCAAGACATGCGCTTGATGGGCGGCCTGCGGAAATATATGCCCATCACCTCGGCCACGTTCTTAGTGGGGACGCTCGCAATTTGCGGCATTCCGCCCTTCGCGGGCTTTTGGTCGAAGGATGAGATCCTCGGCTCTACCTTTGCCGTCAGTCCTGTCTTGTGGGCGATCGGCTGGCTCACGGCGGGCATCACCGCGTTCTACATGTTCCGCATGTACTTCAGCACCTTTGAAGGCGAGTTTCGCGGCACCAATAAAGAGATTCAGACGCAGCTCAAGCGCGAGCAGTTGATGGCGATGGGCGCTTCCCTCGGCCCCGGGGCGATGAATCCTCAAGAGCTGACCCTTGATGCCGAAGCGGAGCATGGCGAAGATCATCATGCGGCCACGCCCCATGAGTCGCCGATTTCGATGACGCTGCCGTTGGTGGCGTTGGCGGTGCCTTCGGTGCTAATCGGTTTGGTGGGTACGCCCTTTGTGAACTACTTCGAGGCGTTCATTCATCCCCCCAGTGAGGAAGTGGAAGCGCTGTTGCCCTGGTCAGAAGCCTTTGCCGAATTTGAATGGTCGGAGTTCATCCTGATGGCGGGTTCTTCGGTGGGCATTGGCCTGATCGGCATCTCTCTCGCCATTTTGATGTACGCCCAGAAGAAGATTGACCCGGCCGCGATCGCCAACCAAATCAAACCTTTGTACCAACTGTCGAAGAACAAGTGGTACATCGACGAAATCTACGATGCCGTTTTCGTGAAAGGTTGTCGCGGCTTAGCGAAGCAGACCTTGACGATGGACGTTCGCATTGTGGATGGCATTGTCAATCTGGCAGGCTTTGTTACCCTCGTGACGGGCGAAGGACTGAAATATCTCGAAAACGGACGGGCTCAGTTCTATGCGCTGATTGTGTTCGGTGCGGTGCTAGGCCTGGTGCTGGTCTCCGGCATCACCTAAACGAGTGGTCTGACTCGGTACCGATCCCGACAAATCATCTTAGAAAGCATGGCTTATTCGCACCTGCCATGCTTTCTCATGGGGAAATTCCTTTTAGAAATTAAAAACTTGTTGCGATTTGTCGCGATCGCCCAAATCCCCCTCTAAAGTCTTCAGTAAGAATCTTTTAGTTAGTTATTTCTGCCTGAGGAACTGTCACGGCAATTCCGGTTGAAAAATTCATCTCAAAGCACCCTTAGATATTTCCTATGGAACTTGCTCAATTTCCCTGGCTGACGGTCACCATCTTTCTGCCGATTACCGCAGCCTTATTCATTCCCTTCATTCCCGATAAAGACGGCAAGACCCTCCGGTGGTATGCCTTGATCGTGGGCCTCATCGATTTTGTCTTGCTCGTCGCAGCCTTTTATTTGGGCTACGACTTCAACGACTCTGGCCTGCAATTGGTCGAGAGCTACACCTGGGTGCCCCAACTTGACCTGAAATGGTCCGTTGGTGCTGATGGCCTTTCCATGCCGCTAATATTGCTGACGGGCTTCATCAGCACCCTGGCGATTTTGGCGTCTTGGCCGGTGACCCTCAAGCCTAGGCTGTTCTACTTCTTGATTCTGGCGATGTACAGCGGTCAGCTCGGCGTCTTTGCCGTACAAGATATGCTGCTGTTCTTCTTCATGTGGGAACTGGAACTCATTCCGGTGTATCTGCTGCTCTCTATTTGGGGTGGTAAGAAACGGTTATATGCCGCGACTAAGTTCATTCTGTACACCGCTGGTGGTTCGCTGTTTATTTTGGTAGCGGCGCTGGCCATGGCCTTTTATGGCGATGTGGTTAGTTTCGACATGTCCACCCTGGCTGCGAAGGACTACACCGTTAAGTTCCAGCTCTTTATGTATGCGGCGTTCTTAGTTGCCTACGCCGTTAAGCTGCCGATTTTTCCGCTCCATACTTGGTTGCCCGATGCCCACGGGGAGGCGACGGCCCCGGTGCACATGTTACTGGCGGGCATCCTTCTGAAAATGGGGGGTTACGCGATCATTCGCATGAACCTGGGGATGTTGCCCGATGCCCATGCTGTATTTGCGCCCATCCTGGTGATCTTCGGCATTATCAACATTATCTATGCAGCGCTGACCTCATTTGCCCAGCGCAACTTGAAGCGCAAGATTGCTTACTCGTCCATCTCTCACATGGGCTTTGTGATTATTGGGATTGCCTCCTTCACGAATCTGGGCCTAAGTGGGGCGGTACTGCAAATGGTCTCCCACGGCTTGATTGGGGCCAGTCTGTTCTTCTTGGTCGGGGCCACCTACGATCGCACCCACACCCTTGTCCTGAATGAAATGGGCGGTGTCGGCAAAAAGATGCCCAAGATTTTTGCCATGTTCACCACCTGCTCCATGGCCTCACTGGCGCTGCCGGGCATGAGTGGGTTTGTCGCCGAGCTGATGGTGTTTGTCGGCTTTGCTACCAGCGATGCCTATTCCTTTACCTTCAAGCTGATTGCGGTCATGCTGATGGCCGTTGGCGTAATTTTGACGCCGATTTATCTGCTCACTATGCTGCGGGAGATCTTTTATGGGCCGGAGAACCAAGAACTCATTGAGCATGAAGCACTGATCGATGCGGAACCCCGCGAGGTCTTCATCATCGCTTGCTTGCTCATTCCCATTATTGGGTTTGGGCTGTATCCGAAGATGCTGACGCAGATTTACGATACGACCACGATCAGTCTGACCGACAACCTGCGATCGCGAGCCTTTGCCTCCACAGAGGAATTGCAACCCTTGGCCTTTTTGCCGCATCTGCAAGCGCCAGAATTGCCGATCACAGCGGATTAGTCACGTCGGTGACCGATGTCCAGAACGGTATGGGGAGTAGTCAGCGATATTTTTGCATTCCCTGAGGTTGGAACCTTTTTGCCTCGGGGAATTCTTGTATTAAAGAGCGGACTTTACCCTCAACCGGAGAACTGGAGACAGGCAAATTGTCAGCTCACTCTGCCCGGATGCCGAAATTACGGTTTCGTAGGATGTGAAGACAACCGCTTATTGAAATCTAGTTCCGATGCCTGGGATGGCGGGACGAGATGCGCCCAATTTAGGGTTTTTACTCAACTAATACGATCGAGAGCAATGGGAAATTTATGGCCGCGCCGTCGGCGCACAGGCATTTATACCGTTGGAGCCGCACTGGGCTTGAGTCTAGCCAGTTCGTTCATGCCGCAGATGGTCGAGGTGCCAGCTAGCTGGGCGCGATCGCAAATGGCGATCGCCCAAGCGCTGGAAGAACAGACCAATATTGAAGTCTACCGCCAAGCCAGTCCAGCAGTGGTCGCTATTGATGCGGGCACGGGGTCGGGCAGCGGCAGCATTGTTACCCCCGATGGGCTGATTTTGACCAATGCCCATGTGGTGGGTAACAACCCCACGGTGCGAGTACGCTTAGCCGACGGTCGCGAGTTCACGGGCGATGTGGTGGGCTACGCCAGCAGCCGAGTGGATCTGGCCGCAATTCAGCTGCGGGGGAATCCGCGAAATTTACCGACGATTGATATTGCCCCCGTTGGGGCCGTAGAAGTTGGACAACGGGCCTTTGCGATCGGCAATCCGTTTGGTTTCGAAGGCACCTTCACCGTCGGGATTGTGAGCCGCATCGATCCCGATCGCGGCCTGATCCAGACCGATGCTGCCATCAACCCCGGCAACTCTGGCGGGCCACTGCTGGGCAGCGATGGTCGGTTGATCGGCGTCAATACCTCGATCTTCACCACCGAACGTAGCGGCGGCAATATTGGTATTGGCTTTGCCATTCCGGTAGAAGCAGTGGAGACGTTTATTGCCGAGGTGAACAACGGCACGGCCCTGACCACCGCCAGCGCGGCGGGGAATCGCGGGGGGCAACCGCCAGTAGCGATCGCCCTGAATGAAGCGGTTTCTGGTCAACTGAATCCCGACAGTGATGTCCTGGCCGACGGCAGCTTCTTTGACGCTTATGTATTTGCCGGGCAGCAAGGCCAGCGCATTGCGGTGGAAATGGTCAGCCAAGACCTCGATGCTTACCTGATCGTGCTTAGCGAAGACAGTGACAGCCTCTATCTCGAAGACGATGATAGCGCTGGTGATCTCAACGCCCGCGTGATTGCGACCCTACCAGCCGATGGCGACTACATTATTTTGGCCAATTCCTTTGGGCGCGGCGAGCAGGGCCGCTACGCCTTGCGCCTGAGTGAAGTGGGTGGTAGCGCGGCGACGACCATGCCCTCAGTCCCTCCCGCTGGCGAGATCATTCTGCAAGAGAGCGGTCTGCTCGCCCAGGGAGACGCGATCGCCCCCGATGGTACCCTCTATGACGAATTCACCTTTGACGGTGAGGCGGGGCAAGCTGTGACCATTACCCTCGTCAGCCCCGAGTTTGATACCTATCTAGCCGTGGTGGATAGTGGCGGTAACTTGGTTGCAGAAAACGATGACATCGCCCCTGGTAACACCAACTCAGAGGTTTCGTTCACCTTACCGATGAGTGGCCCTTACCTCGTCATTGTGAATGGTTATTCTCAATCGGATCAGGGCACTTACAGTTTGACCATCCGGTAAGTAGCTTGTCGATAGTCATCGCAATCCGTAGATGAATTCGTACATTCTCATGCTGTGGAACCGGGGATTTAAGCCCCTGGCCTGTTCGGGCCTTCAATGCAGATTGTTATATCGTTGATGTGCTGACAAACTGAGGCGGTTTCACCGTGACGTTCCCGGTGGAGTTGTGGGCGATCGCTAATGCTCCTGACCCACAGCAACGGCAGACTGTTTCAGTTTCGTTAGTTGCCCATCGACCCAATGAGTAATCTCAGGGGGATAGAGTAGCCAGGTGCGCTGATAGGTGCGGGTGAGGGGTTCGACCACGGGCGACACCGTCTTGATATCCACTGGCTGCCCCTCGATCCACAGTTTGATGCCGCGCTGATACAGGGGATATCCCCGGCTTTGGCTCTGACTCAACCCACAGTAAAGCTTCGGGTCGTAGCCAAGTTTCATGACTTTAGCCTGGGTCTCAGCCAGCAGCATCGCGCGATCGCCCTCCGCTAATCCAGACACATCGCGACCTTTGAACAAGTTGCGGTTTATGAATCGCTGACAAAGATCCGCCAGCGGGCGATCGTGATGAGACTGCCAACGCTGCAAATGGTAAGTGAAGACAATGTCATCTGCCGCCAAATAATCCGCCAGCCTCAGCCCCGGTTGGGGATGCTGGAGCCAGGCGGTCATGGTAGCGTCGGCCTCCAATTGTCCTTGGGCGAAGCAGGCTTTGGCTCGGCTAAAGGCATGTTGCAAAATCCACGTGGCAGCCAGGTTTTTGGGATGGTTGTAAACCTGGGCGTACATGAAGTAACGCACCAGTAAATAATGCTCGATCGCGGTCTGACCGTTGCGCGACAGTACCAAGTTGCCGTCAGCGTCGAGGTCCATCGACTGGATGATGCGATCTAAATCCAAATGACCATAAGACGCTCCAGTGAAGTAACTGTCGCGGAGTAGGTAGTCGAGGCGATCGCAATCTAACTGGCTAGAGACCAACTGCCAGATCAGCGGCACTGGATGCTGATGAGTAAAGACCGCTTCGATGGCCGAGGTCAACTCTGGGTCAAAGGCTGCTAGCAGCGGTTGCACATGGGGCGACTCCCGCATGATCCGCCGCGTCCAATATTCATGCTGAGTCTTAAAAATTTCCTCCGCAGTGTGGCTGAAGGGGCCATGCCCCAAATCATGCAGCAGGGCGGCACAGAGCACCGTCGCGCGGTGGGGCCACAGCTGAGGATAACGATTGGCTAACAAATCAAAGGCACGGCGCGTCAGCTCCATTACCCCCAGGGAGTGGGTAAAACGAGAACTCTCGGCCCCATGAAACGTGAGGCTGGCCGTACCCAGTTGCCGCACCCGCCGCAGACGCTGAAATTCGGGGGTATCAATCAGGTCAATCAACAGTTGCTCGACAGGCTCGTGGCGATCAAGGGCGATCGCCCCGTGCAGTGGGTCATGATACGTTCGGTTTTGCTTAAGGGGCACTAGCCATCACCGTAGATTGTTGGAGAAGGTCAATCGCGGCTTGGTATTGGGTATCGCTAGCGGTGCCAATTTGATCACGCGAAATGGCCCCTAGGGTCACCGTTTTATCTGGACGAATGCCGGAGCGATTAATGTCATGGTTGGCGGGCGTCTTATATTTCGCCACCGTCACCACTAAGCCAGACCCATCCGATAGATCAAACAATGACTGAATAAGTCCTTTGCCAAAGGTCGTGTTCCCAACTAACTGCGCCCGGCGATTATCTTGCAAAGCTCCCGCCAAAATTTCACTGGCACTCGCTGTCCCCTCGTTAACCAGCAACACCAATGGAGCGTCAGTCAGGGCGGTGCCCTCAGCGGAGAAATCTTCCAGCACGCCACGACGGTCAAAAGTGTAAACAATGGTGCCGCGATCGAGCCAGAGACGCGCAATCTCAATGCCGCCATTGAGCAATCCGCCCGGGTTATTGCGGAGGTCGAGAATGTAAGCGTTCGCGCCTTCAGCTTCAAAGGCGGCGATCGTGGCGGCCACCTCCGTTGTGGCATTGGCGTTGAACTGACTGAGGCGAATGTACCCAACTGTTAAATCGGGCGAAACGCGGTCTACCCGAGTCACAACCGGATTCAAGCTCACCACATCCCGCGTCAGGGTGATTTCCATGGGGGCTTGCGCTGCCCGCAATACCGTCAGCTTCACCGGGGTGCCAACCGGGCCGCGCATGTAGTTGGCTGCCTCATCCAAGGTGAGATCAGCCGTGGCATGACCATCGATCGCGAGAATGCGATCGCGCGGCTGCAAATCGGCAGCCGCGGCGGGGGAGCCTTCGATTGGGGCGATGACCTGCAAGGTCTGATCGGTTTCATCCTTAGCGATTTGTAAACCGACCCCGGTCAACTCGCCAGCCGTGCTGGTTTGCAAGCTGCGGTATTGCTCCGGTGGCAATAGGCGCGTGTAAGGATCATCTAACGACGCCAGCATTTCGCGAATCGCTTCATAGGTCGCTTCGCGGCTCTCATAATCGCGCTGAACGTAGCGATCGCGCACAAACCACCAGTTTTGCCGATTAAAGGTTTCATCCAGGTAAGCTCGGTTCACTAAGCGCCAGACTTCGGCAACCAAACTTTGCTCATCGGTGAGGGCCAGGGCCGACGGCTGAGCAATGCCCAGCGCCAACAATCCGGTCAATAGCCCCAAAGCAATCCAGCGTAAAATCTGCTTTCCCATAAGATCCGATATTCCTGTCACCCCTAATTGTAGAAGGCGGCTTAGAACCAGTGCGTTGCATAGACGTAAAGCAATAGATAAACCAGAGAATGCCGCCAGCCATGTAAATATATGTAAACCCTAATGCGGAGGAAGTCGAGTTGTTGAAATGTGCCAAATCCCTTGTCAAATGGTTGGTTTGGAAGATTTTGCGTTGACTTTCGTTACGTTCACACGGGAATGTCTCTGAGCAAAGGTTTCTACATGTTAAATTTCTAAGGAATGCACTGCTTAGATTAATAACCTTCCGCTTCATGTTTACCAAGCAAGTTACCGATTCCAAAGCCTATCAGTGGTTTAACGAACGACTGGAAGTGCAGGCGCTCGCCGACGACATCTCCAGTAAATACGTGCCGCCCCATGTCAACATCTTCTATTGCCTGGGCGGTATTACCCTGACCTGCTTCATTATTCAGTTTGCCACCGGCTTTGCAATGACCTTTTATTACAAGCCTACGGTGACGGACGCCTTTGCGTCAGTTCAGTATCTAATGACTGACGTGAACTTTGGCTGGTTGATTCGCTCCATTCATCGCTGGTCGGCCAGCATGATGGTGCTGATGATGATTCTTCACGTTTTCCGGGTTTACTTGACCGGCGGTTTCAAAAAGCCCCGCGAGTTGACTTGGGTGACGGGTGTCGTATTGGCAGTCATTACCGTTACCTTCGGTGTGACCGGCTATTCTCTGCCTTGGGACCAAGTGGGCTACTGGGCGGTCAAAATTGTGTCCGGTGTGCCGGGGGCAATCCCCGTTGTGGGTTCCACTGTCGTTGAGTTGATGCGGGGTGGAGAGGCTGTTGGTCAGGCTACCCTGACTCGCTTTTACAGCTTGCATACCTTCGTACTGCCTTGGGCGATCGCTGTGTTCATGCTGCTGCACTTCCTGATGATTCGGAAGCAGGGCATCTCAGGGCCTCTCTAGGTGTTTGGCGCAATGGTTGCAATCTTGTTGAGAGCGAACCATTTGTAGCTTTACCATTCCTTAAACTGTAAGTCTCGAAGTCGAGTGACGAATTATGGCAACTATCAAGAAACCGGATCTGAGCGATCCTAAGCTGAGAGAAATGCTCAAGCAGGGCATGGGCCACAATTATTACGGCGAACCTGCTTGGCCGAACGATCTGCTTTACATCTTTCCCGTAGTGATTTTAGGCACTATCGCTTGCTGTGTCGGTTTGGCTGTTTTAGACCCCGCAATGGTGGGCGAGCCGGCTAATCCCTTTGCAACTCCTCTGGAAATTTTGCCTGAGTGGTATCTTTATCCCACTTTCCAGATTTTGCGCGTTGTCCCTAACAAGCTTTTGGGGATTGGGGCGATGACGGCCATTCCCTTGGGCTTGATGCTGGTGCCGTTCTTGGAGAACGTCAACAAGTTTCAGAATCCCTTCCGTCGTCCTGTAGCCACTACGGTCTTCCTATTTGGGACTGCCGTCACTCTGTGGCTGGGTATCGGGGCAACTTTCCCGATCGATGAGTCCTTGACTCTGGGCTTGTTCTAAACAAGCATCTATTTCATATAGAAGGTCGTCTGTGGTTTTGCCTCAGGCGACTTTTTACTGTTTAGGCAGTGCGATTCGGAATCATGGGTTCGCTGCATCTGCTGGCTTACATTTATAGGCTTGCTAGAGCGATGCAAAAATCTGCGTGTCTGGTCGTTGATAGTCGGTTAGAGACCCTAAATCATCTTCAGGCTTGGTTTGAGCGCTGGTACTACTCACTAGGGCCAGAATTTAGTTGGGTGCAAGGTAATATTGATCGCCTCAATATCGCCGTTGCCGAAGGATTCACCAACGCGGTGCGCCATGCCCATGCCCATTTGCCCCTTGAAACTCCGATCAAGATTGAGGTGCAGTTAGTGGGCGATCGCCTCAACATTCGCATTTGGGATTATGGTCAGCCCTTTGACCCCAATCAACTACAGGAACCGGAACCCGGTAGCCTGCTATGTCATGGCGGCTACGGCTGGTTTCTCCTGAGGCGGGCGGTTGATCGCGTCACGTATCGGCGGCAAGGCGAGCAAAACTGCCTCGAAATCACCCAATATCGGCATCAGTCTAGTCCTGTCAGATAACCCTACCCCAAAAGTGGGAATGCTTTGAGGGGTGGGCACCTAGTGGCGCTCCCTGACTAGGCATAAATCATGGATTAGCCCGCCTAAGGCATTACGGCGAACCCGGTGCATTGCTGCTCCTACTATGGATGGTTAGGGCGATCGCCGTTGCTGTCTCGTCTAAACTGGTGCTCCCAGACATTGCCTAACTTGGCATCGACCCCACCTATTTTGGCAACGGCCTCATCCTGCCTGTGGCGCTTACATTAATCGCTATTGAGACCCCGGTAACCCCACGCTATGAGTAAAACTGCACTGATTACTGGCTTCACCGGCCAAGACGGTTATTATCTGAGTCAACTGCTCTTACAAAAGGGCTATCAAGTCATTGGTCTGCTGCCACCTGATCGGCAAGATAGCGTCGTCAAACTCGACGAACTGGCGAATCAAGTTCAGGTGTATACGGTCGATTTACGAGATGCAGCGGCATTAGAGGCCGCCGTAGCGCAACTGCGCCCCCAAGAAATCTATAACCTTGCCGCCCCCAGTTTCGTGCCCGACTCTTGGCAAGATCCTCTCGGCACGCTGGACTTGGTGACGGGTACCGCCACCCGGTTGCTGGCCGCTGTAAGGAATACTGGACTAGCCACTCGGTTTTATCAAGCGAGCAGCTCCGAAATTTTTGGGGCCGTTCAAGAGGCACCGCAATCCGTCGCGACGCCTTTTCGACCGAAAAATCCCTATGGGGCAGCCAAGCTACACGCCCACTGGACGATGACCCACCATCGCGAACAGTACAACCTGTTTGCCTGTAGCGGTATTCTGTACAACCATGAGTCGCCGCGACGGCCGCCACAGTTTGTCACCCGTAAGGTGACGCTGGCCGCAGCGGGCATCAAGCTCGGACTCATGGATCGCCTCTCGATGGGCAACCTGGAAGCCAGACGCGATTGGGGCTTTGCCGGTGACTATGTAGAAGCCATGTGGCGGATGCTACAGGCCGATACCCCACGGGACTATGTCATTGGCACTGGCATCTTGCATTCGGTTCAAGATTTGGTCGATTTTGCATTTAGCAGCGTTGATTTAGATTGGCAGAAATATGTCGAAGTGAGTACAGATTTGCTCAGACGTGACGAGCACTTTCAACTGGTGGCTGACCCAACCAATGCCAAGCGTGATTTGCAGTGGTCACCCCAAGTGACATTTGAGCAACTGATTGAGCACATGGTACAGGCCGATTTGCAACGCTTGCAGTCGGGGCAGGTCGTGCTTTCTCACTAATCTTTACTGGGCCATGGGGAGGTCGTTTTGCACGGGCAAGATAGCAAAGTTGGGTTTGTCTTTTTAAGTGTCTTCTCGGTGGAGGGGGGCATTCAATCCTATGTGAAGGATATTTTGCGGGCATATGCCGCCTGCCCTGAAACCCCACCCGCCGATGTTTTTTTGCTCCGAGATCAGGCGTCTGATCCGAATCCTTTTGCCAATGAGCCTAAATTTACCTTCCACTACGCGGGGGCCGCTACGGGTAATTTAGGTCGGCTACTGTTGACCTGGCAGTTGGTGAAAAGTTTGTGGCGAGCCCCATATGCTCGCCTGATTGGCGGTCACGTTTTGCTGGGGCCGCTCTTGCAACCGTTGTGTCAGTGGTTTAACACCTCTCTCACGATGATGACCTACGGCAAAGAAGTCTGGGAACCGGTTGCCCCCCGCCAGCTGAAGGCCCTGCAACAAGCCCAAAGCATTTGGACCATCAGCCGCTATAGCCGCGATCTGGCTTGCGCGGCCAATGGTCTCGCGGCGGCGAAGTTTCACATGCTGCCGTGTGTCGTAAATGGGGAGGTATTTAGCCCCGGTTCGCCGCCACCGGAACTCGTTGAGCAATATGGCTTAGCTGGGAGTCGGGTGCTGATGACGGTGGCGCGGCTATGGTCAGGGGATATCTATAAGGGGGTAGATGTCACCATTCGGGCGTTGCCCAAAATTCTCAGCCAGTTTCCAGATGTAAAGTATTTGGTGGTGGGTCGCGGCGATGATCAGCCCCGGTTAGCCCAGTTGGCGCAGGACTTGGGAGTGGCTGAGCGGGTTGTATTTGCAGGGTTTGTGCCGGATGATTGGTTAGTGGCACATTACCGTTTGGCGGATGCCTATGTGATGCCGTCTCGGGAGGGGTTTGGCATCGTGTATTTAGAAGCGATGGCCTGTGGGGTGCCGACAGTGTCGGGAGATGATGATGGCTCGGCTGATCCGCTGCAAGATGGTCGGGTGGGCTGGCGAGTACCCTATCGTGATTCGGCAGCGGTTGCTGCCGCCTGTATTGAGCTGCTGCAAGGTGGAGATCAGCGGTGTGATGGTGGGTGGTTGCGGCAACAAACGCTGGAGCAGTTTAGCCCGGCTAGTTTGCAGCGATCGCTAGAGCAAGTTTTGACCAGCCCTTGAGAACCATGGCGCGTCGGTTCATCCTCACAGGTGTGGTTCGTCTGGATAGCGGCGATCCGATGGGCGGGCGATCGCCGCGTCGATTACAACTTTATTTGAATTAAGCCCAATTTATTCCGTTCTGACTGGGCACATTGTGAGAGCAAGGACCTGGCGGTTTTCCGTTTATGAAAGGGATCTCTCAGCAATCAGTGGAAAATAAGGTCGAGGGGCAATCGATGACTGCGATCGATAATGAACCCCTCTACAAAAAAATCGTGCGCGTGAAAACGCTGCACCAAAACTTGGCGGAGCAAGCCGCTCCTGTTTCTATTGATCATGCCCGGGAAGCGGCCAAGCTGTTTCGCCTGACGAAACAGATCCGCAATTCCCTAGACCTGGAGACGATTCTTCAAACGACTGTTGATGAAGTGCAGAAGCTGCTACACAATGACTGCTGCTATTTTTTATGGCGGTTAGAAAGCGGCGATCGCGACACTTTAGCCATCACCCATGAAGCCAAATCACCCAACTGCAAGAGTCGGTTGGGTGACTTACCGGATGACCATGCTGAGGGCTTGTCGGAGGCGATCATCCGGCGACAGATCGTCCGCATTGACGATCTCAATAACAGTTTTGAAACGTCCCCAGAGTTCTACGCTTTCTTCCAGCAGTTGAGTATTCAAGCGGCCTTGGTGCTACCGTTGGAAACCCACTCAGGTCAAACCGGAGCCTTATTTTGCGCTCAGTGTCACGGCGTCAGAATCTGGTCAGATACGGAAGTCGAACTGTTGCAAGCGCTGGCCGACCAAGTCGCTATTTCGATTGATCAAGCTGAATTATTAGCTCGCGCCCGCGCGACCGCCATGGCGGCGCAAACCCAAGCCCAACAGGTCTCAGAAGCCCTGCAAAAGTTGCAGCAAACCCAGGCTCAACTCGTCCAGCACGAAAAAATGTCGAGCCTGGGGCAACTGGTGGCGGGTGTGGCCCACGAAATCAATAATCCCATCAATTTTATTGATGGCAATATCGAACCCGCTACCGATTACATCAAAGACCTACTGGAGCTCATCGAGCTGTATCAGACCACCTATCCGGAGGCGAGCGAGCAAATTCGCCAAAAAGAAGCCGAGATTGACTTGGACTTTATGGTCGAAGATCTGCTCAAGGTGCTGTCGTCGATGAAGCTCGGCACCAGTCGGATCAAGCAGATCGTCTTATCACTGCGGAATTTTTCTCGCCTCGACGAAGCGGAGATTAAACCTGTCGATTTACATGAAGGGCTGGATAATACGCTGGTGATCCTCAAAAGTCGCTTACGAGGCGGCAATCACCAAGACTCGGTTCAGGTGACTCGCCAATATACTTCGTTGCCCTTGATTGAATGCCATGCCGGCCAAATCAATCAAGTGTTTATGAATATTTTGAGTAATGCGATCGATGCCTTGGAAACCACTGCCCACCCGCAAATCAAAATTGAGACGCGGCTGGTTGAGCAGTCTGAGGTCGATGCGCCTGGGGCCGACCAGCCCGAACTGCCTTATGTCGAAGTGCGGATTCGCGATAATGGCCCCGGCATGGATAAAGCGGTTAAGCGTAAGATCTTTGATCCGTTTTACACGACGAAACCAGTGGGTAAAGGCACTGGGCTGGGGATGTCGATCAGCTATCAAATTATCGTGGAAAAGCACCACGGCACGTTGCAATGTGTCTCTGAAGTGGGTGAAGGAGCAGAATTCATTGTGCGAATTCCGGTGCAGGTTACCGAATAATTGCCCACCAATTACCATCAATTACCGATCCAAGGGGTAAAGGCCATGTCTGCCACCACGTCATCGATGCTTACGATTCTGTCAATTGATGACAGCACGGTCATGCAGCAATTGATCAAGCAAACGCTGTCGGCAGAATATCGAGTGCTGCTGTGCAATAGTGCGATTCAAGCGTTGGCGCTGATTAATCAAGAACCGATCGCTGTTGTGCTGCTAGATGTCTCTATGCCAGAGATGGATGGGCTCGATTTTTGTCGCACTGTGCGGAGCATCCCCAAGTTTCAAGATTTGCCCATCGTCATGGTGACTGGGCGAGATGGCAATCTCGACAAGTTGCAGGGGCGACTAGCAGGGGCGACGGAATACCTGACCAAGCCCTTTGATACAGAACAGTTGAAGGTGATTTTGCGTAAACTTACGGCCGCCTGAGTCTGCCGCCCCAAGGCTCCGGTGGCGGCTTGCCGTTGAGAGTGATGAGGCGGGCGATGTTGTCGACTAGAAAGGGGCGATGGGGCTCTGCGGGCAAGAGTCTGGGGAATCCTGTCACGGGGATGGCGTCTATCAATGGCTGGGCGCGCGCGATCGCCATTGTTTCGCCCGGCTCCTTCATGCAGTTCTCTATCGGGACGGCGTTGAATGGGGGCAGGGTGATGGATAAAAACGTTCAGCCATTTTTTTCGACTCTTTGAACTATGCCGATGACAGCGGTTCTCTGCTGGATGAGGTGCGAATTGGGCGCTGAGACTTCCGAATCGCCAAGATTTCAAGGCTTTCACGGTACCTCATGACAACAGGAACTACTGTCGTCCCTCCAGATTGAAAAATGTTGTCTTTTAGGTCGATACGTAACAGTTTCGTGAGGGGTCAGACCCCCAGGGAATGCTACGTATAGCCCCCCAGGGCAATCTTGAGCCATCTGAGCTCTTCCCACAGCTTGCATAGCCAAGGTGGATGGTCGTTATCGAGCAGGGGGTGGGCCGAGGTCGCTGCCATTGTCCCGTTCGGCCTTAACGTTGTCCCAACATCTGTATGCCAGCCACATCGGTCACGCATTACAGGGAGCATTACCCCATGGCGAGTGAATTTCAAGTCAGTTTGATTAACCAAGGCGTTTCGATCTGGAATCAGTGGCGGACGGAAAATCCCGGCATTAAACCAGACTTGCAAGGCGCAGACTTGAGTCAACGAGATTTAAGTACTGGTGACTTCTCGGGCAGCAATTTTTATGAGGCGAATTTGCGCGACACCCACTTTTGTCACTGCAACTTCACCGGGGCCAGTCTGTACCGGACGGATATGTGCATGGCTAACTTGATGGGAGCCAACTTGAGCTATGCCGACTTCTATAAAACCAGTTTATACACAGCGAATTTGACTCAGGCTAATCTGCGATATGCCCATTTATATCGGGCCGATTTGCGCGAAGCGTTACTTCAAGAAACAGATTTGGCGGAGGCCAATCTTTATGAAGTGGATATGCGCGAGGCGATCATGCCAGCAGCGAGTTTGGTGCGCTCGACCTTTTATTACTCTAATCTCAGTCGAGCCGATCTCACCGGGGCAAATTTGAGTGTGGCAAGTTTGATGGGGGCGGTGATGGAAAATGCCCAAATGAGCCGAGCTAGTTGTGTGGGCACTAACCTGTATCGCGCTAAATTGAAGGCGGCAAATTTGGCGGAAGCGGATCTCCGCGAAGCGGTGTTACGGATGGCGGATCTGAGCTATGCCAATTTGGAAAATGCCAATTTATTTCGCGCCAATTTGGCCGAAGCTTGTTTGGATTATGCGCAATTGGGGGGCGCAAATTTCAAGAAAACGAACCTCTGGCATGTCAATTTAGGACATTTGATTTTGTCTGATCCAAGTCTTGGGCCAGCGTTTGCGTAGTCACTATCAGGGGAAAGTGCGATGGAGAGCCTGAGCCTCAAACGAATTGCGGGATTGATTACCGCGAATGTGGGACTGCGGATGCGGGACACGGATTTGCCGCATTTGGCGGAGGTGTTGCGGCAGCGGCTGAAGACTTGTGGCTGCCGAGATTTAGACGCTTACTATGAGTTGTTGGTGTGCGATCGCGCCAGTCCGGCTTGGCGATCGCAATCCATGGGTCTGGCGGACGCCTCAGGATTGCCGCCCTCGGAGTGGCATCATTTATTGACGCAACTCACGATCAACGAAAGCTATTTTTTTCGCGATCGCAATCAATTTCAGCTCATTGCCCAGCGGCTATTGCCTGAAATCATCGCTCGCAAACAGCAGCAACACCGGGCGGCGGCGGACAGGGGGCGACCCCGGCTGCGGATCTGGAGTGCGGGGTGCTCTACCGGTGAGGAGTTATATTCCATCGCGATCGCCCTGGCGGAACTGAACTTTGCCTGGTCGGAGTGGGATACTCTCCTCATCGGTACCGATATCAGCATGAAAGCGCTGACCACGGCCCAGCTAGGACTGTATGGAAATTGGTCGTTTCGGCAAACAGATCCCACCCTCCAGCAAAAGTATTTTCGCCCGCAGCGCCAACTGTTGCGCATCCGCGAAGATATTCATCAACGGGTGACCTTTCAATACAGCAACTTGGTGCAAGCGCACGATGCCTCGACAAGCACCCTGCTGCAAGAGATAGATCTCATTCTCTGCCGCAATGTCTTTATTTACTTCGATGACCAAGCGATCGCCCACACCTTGACCAAATTTCGTCATAGCCTGGCCTGCGAAGGCTACCTCATTACGGGCCATACGGAGCTGTATGGCCAAGATGTCGGTCAGTTTCAACTCCAGGTCTTTCCCGAATCTTTGGTTTATCAACGACCGCTGGCCGCGCCTTCTTCCGCGGCCTCCCCAGAGCAGCCGAAACCAGCAGCTCTAGGGGGCCAGCCAAGTCAGATGATGCGCCAACCGTCAGCCCGACCGCTGCCCCAGCGCAGTATCCCGAGTCCACCATTGCGCTCGCGATCGCAACTACAGTCGCCGCCAGCCAAGGGGCAGCCCATCCCCTCTGCTCGGTCAGCCATGGCGGCTGAGGCAATATCTGAGGCGGCGATCGCTACGGCCAAAACCAGTTTATTCAATAAAGCTTACGCCCAAGCCATCGTCCAGGCCCAGCAACTCTGCACTCAGGATCCCAACAATTTTGAAGCTCATGTCATCTTGGCGCGGGCCTATGCCAATACGGGCCAGCATCACCCAGCCAAAGACATTTGCAAACGCGCTCTGAGTCTGCAACCGCTGAATTTGGATTTACATTATCTGCTGGCTCAAATTGCGGAAGAAGAAGGTGATTTAGACCTTGCCAAAGAGCATTTGAGGCGCATTATTTATATTGACAACTATGAATTTCAGGCCTATCTAGATCTGGCTAGTCTCTACCAACAAGAAAGGCGCATTGACCAGGTAGTCAAAATGGAGCGGCTGGCTTTGAAGACCCTGAACTTGTTGCCAGAAAAGACCATCGTCAATCCCGAGACTGGGGCCACTGTGGCCGATTGGCGACAACATTTAGAAACCAAACTCGCGTTTAACTTGCCAACCTCAGCGTCTCCTCAGTCGCTGCCAAAGTGAATCAAGATTAAAAGATTTTATACAGCAGTCACGGCGGATAAAAGCGCGATCGCTGATCTAGTGGCAAAACTCGCTGCCCATTTACACCCCAAACTCAATAAGTAAAGTTGTTTGCGTAAAATTTGACTTTTGTGTTGATTATCAGCCTTGTTGCTTGGGCGGGGAATGATAGGCCTGCAAGTGGAGTTCACATTTAATCGACTTCTGGCTCCGAATAAATGCGATCGCATCCTTGCTCATTCCACTGAATTGTTTAGGCCGGTGGGCTTTATGGCATATCAACCCTACCTAATCTTTGGGTTAAACGGTGGTCGCTTTGGCCTTGCAGCGGCAGTCGTGCAGGAACTGTTTCTATTACCGGCGCTAACGCCAATCGCGGAAGCAACTGCCGAAATGGTTGGCATCCTCAACTTGCGGGGCCACATCATTCCGGTGATTGACCTCAGACAGCGACTCGGTCGATCGCGCCAGCCTTATACGCTCAAACATTCTGTCATCTTAATTAGGCTACATGAGCGATCGGTCGGCGTCATTGTCGATGAGGTCGATAACGTCGAATTTATTGCCGAGTCAGAACTCGCGACCGATGTGGAGAGTCACCTCACCACCGATGCCGAGCATGCTGTCACGGCAGGGTTGGCCAAGCATGACTCACAATTAATTACCCTGCTCAATCCAGAAGCGCTCATGCAGGGGGCATCTACTCGCGCTGGGCTAGCCCAGGCGGAGCCAGTAGCCACAAGTACAGAGGGCAACGAGTTCTTGGCTCCGTTTTCCGCTGCGGATCAAGTCGTGCTGACAAAACGCGCTGACGCCCTGATGACTCAAAGTGAAAATGAGAGTTGGGTGGGTCAGACGGCCCTCGCCGTCGTCGGTCTGCAAGGCGAGCGGTTTGCCCTGAACCTGGAAGTCATTCAAGAATTTACGCAAATCTCCCAGGTGACCCCAGTGCCCTGCTGTCCGCCCCACATCGTCGGCAATATGAACCTGCGGGGCGAGATTTTGACCCTGATTGATATTCGTCAGTTCGTCAATTTGGACACGGCTAGCACTAGCCAGCAGCAGGCCGTCATTGTCCGGGTTGATGACATTATGGCGGGCATTATTGTGGATGCGGTGTTCGATGTGCTGTATGTGCACCCCGGCGATGTAACAGCGATGCCGACGGCGATTCATGCTATGGACAACGCTTATATTCGCGGCGTTGTGCGCGACGCCGGCCAAACCATGAGCGTTTTAGATCTGCCCCAACTCCTCACGCACGGTGAGTTGGTGGTTGACCAAGCCGCTTAGTCCTCAGGTGCCGCTGTTGGCAGCGGGTGCTCCAGTTGCCAACAGCGGCACTCCACCTGTCTGCCTGACCGGGATGGCCCGCCATCCCCCCGCCACAATTTCCTGGTTTGAGTTACTGAGTCCCTATCCTTTAAGGAGAACCGTCATGACAGTTAGCACCCAAAAAATTTGGAAACTCCGGCATTGGATCATTCTGGGATACTCGGTGCCCATCGTGGCTTTAGTCATCTCTGCCGCCGTGACCGTGGCCAATGTCCGGCAAGTCAAACTCAGCTCGGTAGCATTGCATGATTCTTGGGAGGTCAATGATAACCTTGGCGAACTGGACTCTAGCATTCAAGCCATGTCGCGCGCGACGCGCGGTTATCTGCTCGAAAAAAGCCCCGTATCAATAAGTACCTATAACGCGGCCAAAGAGAATTTCATCCAGGTATCTGAAGAAACAGAAGGGTGGATTAAACATGAGCAGCAACTGCAAAATCTGATGGATTTGCAGGTTCACACGGCGGATTTGATTGCCCTGAATGACAATTTAATTGCATTAGTGGATGCGGGCCAGCCGGAACAAGCCGTCAATACTTGGAAAACCGACTCTGGTCGTGACTTGGCGGAGTCGATTGCGGTGCTGCTAGAGGATATGGAAACTTTAGAGCATGAAATCATGGCTGAGGACGAAGCCGCTCAAACGGCAGCCTTGGCGCGGCTACAAATGACGCTTTTGCTCGCAGCTAGTATCTCGGTGGTGGTGTCGGCGCTGCTGGGCACTTGGATTGTGTTGAAGGCGTCGCGCTTGATGAATCAGTCGGCGGGGGTGATCGCGAGTTCGGCCAATGAGATTGCCGCCAGCATTGAGCAGCAAGAGCGCACGAGCAGTCAGCAAGCGGCGTCGGTCAGCGAAACCACGACCACCATGGATGAATTGGGCGCGTCGTCGCGCCAGTCGGCAGAACAGGCCGAAGCCGCCGCTGCGGGCGCTCAACAGGCTTTGCAACTGGCGGAAGAAGGCACCCGGGCCGTCGAACGGAGTATGGCGGGTATGGGCACTCTGCGGGAAAAAGTCGAGGCGATCGCCGACCAAATCCTGCGCCTGAGTGAGCAAACCAATCAGATTGGTGGCATTTCTGGCCTGGTGAGCGACCTGGCTAACCAAACCAACATGCTGGCCTTAAATGCAGCGGTGGAGGCCGTGCGGGCGGGCGAACATGGCAAGGGCTTTGCTGTGGTCTCAGGTGAAATTCGTAAACTGGCGGATCAGAGTAAAAAATCGGCGGAAAAAATCAATGCTCTGGTGGCCGACATTCAAACCGCGATTAACTCCACCGTCATGGTGACGGATGAAGGCACCAAAACTGTAGAAGAAGGGGTCAAAATTTCGGAAGAAACGGCGGCGGCTTTTGGCGGTGTGGCTGATGCGGTGAATAACGTGGTGCTCAATAGCCAGCAAATTTCGCTGAATGTGAAGCAACAGGCGGTCGCCATTGAACAGGTGGTGAGCGCGATGAATAACTTGAATAAAGGGGCTCAGGAGACCGCCAGCGGCATTACCCAGATTCGCACTGGCACCCATCAGCTCAACGAATCAGCGATGCAGCTCAAGGTCGCGATCTAGTCACGCCCACGGGGTTGACTGGTCTCAATCAGGGATTTGTACTTGTGCCCATATTGCGAACTAGAGAAGGGACTGGCCATGAGGATTGAAGATGAAGAACTGCGAGGCATTTACAAAACCTCCTGTGAAGAACGGTTGCAGGCACTCGACGCGGGCCTGCTGCACCTAGAACAGCAGCCGAATGACAGCGACATGCTGGATAGCCTGATGCGCGAGGCCCATTCGCTCAAGGGTGACAGCAATATGCTTGAGCAACCGGCGATTGGCCAAGTGGCCCACTATCTCGAAACGATTTTGGGGCGGGTGCAGCGAGGCGAGCAAGCCTTTTCGGCAGAGCTGGGCGATCGCCTCGCCCAGGGGCTGGCGGCGATGCGCCAAATGATTCACCATGCAGTGACGGGCGATCTGTGTGATGTGACTGCAGAGAGGGCGATCGCCGCCATGGACGGACTCCCCCGCCCGGCAGCAGCGGCGGAGTCCGAGTCTGAGCCCACCGGGGTCGAATTCTTTGGCGACCCCCCGGCGAGTGACGCTCCGATTGAGGAGACTCCCACTAATCCTCAGGATGCCGCCGCCGACACCGACACCGACTTGCTCATCGCCGATGCCGAAATGCGAACCATCTTCAAAACCAGTAGCGAAGAACGGCTACAGGCTTTAGATACCGGCCTCTTGCAGTTAGAACAGCAACCGAATGACACGGTCACCCTCGACTTGCTCATGCGAGAAGCCCATTCGCTCAAGGGCGACAGCAATATGCTGGGCCTCAAAGATTTGGGCACCCTCGCCCATCAGTTAGAGCATTTACTCGGGGCCATGCAGCGGCATGAAGAACGGTTTTCGCCGGATATGGGCGATCGCCTCGCCCACGGTCTAGACGCGATGCGCCAACTGGCGCACCAGGCGGTGACCGGGATCCCGGCAAAGGTCAATGTGTTTTACGTGTTGGCCGAGCTTATGGGGGCCAGTGTGCCCGCCACTGCCCCACCCGCCGCCGAGCCCACGGGCGATAACCCAGCGCTGCCGCTGGCCTCTGCCCCTAAAACGGCGGATACCGCTCCGTTAGCGGCCCCGACCGAGCCAGCCGCCCCGGTGCCCACCAATGGCAAAGCGACCACCCACATCAAGGGGGCAGCCCCGAGCAACCTCGCCACCGCCGCCGAAAATTCGACTGGGGCGGCGCAGCCAGCGGCCTACCGCATTGAGACCATTCGGGTGCCGACCCACAACCTCGATGCCCTGATGACCCAAGCGGGTGAACTCACTGTCACCAAAATTCGCGTCACCCACCGCCTGGGCGAAATCGAAGAAATCAGTAATCTTTGGGAGGATTGGAGTCGGGATCTTTTTTCCCACCGCTTTTTGCTCCATGAGGTCCAGCAGGGGCATAAGGGCATTCCGCAATTAGAAACCTGGCAACATCGCAACGAGCAATATCTGGAGCAACTCGGCACCCTGGTCAATCGACTGCGGGGCGCGCTGTACGAAGACACCACCCGCCTGGAAATGATTAGTGGTGAGCTGGAAGAAGGCATTCGGACATTGCGCCTGTTGCCCCTCTCGACCATTTTTAATCTGTATCCTCGCTTGGTGCGTGACCTGGCCCGGCAAGAGCATAAGTCCGTCCAGCTAGCGATCGCTGGGGCCGATACCCGCGCCGATAAGCGCATCCTCGAAGCCATGAAGGATCCGTTGCTGCACATGATTCGCAATGCGATCGACCACGGTATCGAGTCGCCGGAAGAGCGGGTACGCCAAGGTAAACCAGAAACCGCCACCATCACCCTACGCGGCTACCAAACGCCTACTAGCATCATGATTGAGGTGAGTGATGATGGCCGGGGACTCAATGTGGAGGCGGTTAAACAAACGGCGCTACGACGGGGGATCTGTCGCCCGGAAGAGTTGGAATCGATGACGCCGGGACAGATTCAAAATTTAATTTTGAGTCCGGGCTTTTCGACCCGCACCATGGTAACGGAAATTTCGGGTCGCGGGGTCGGACTCGACGTGCTGCGAACCAATGTGGAACAACTCAAGGGGAGTATCGAGGTCGGTTCAGAACCGGGGCAAGGCTGCACCATTCGAGTGCAACTGGGCACGACCCTGGCCACGGCCCACGTGCTCATCGTGGCGGTGAGCCACAACACCTATGCAATTCCCGTTGAGTTTGTGCAAACGGCCTGTCTGGTCAAGCCGGACGACATGTTCACGATCGAAGGGCGCAACACGATCATTCACGACGATCGCCCCGTTTCGGTGGTGTGGTTGTCAGACCTGCTAGAACTACCGCCCAGCCATGTTGCTTCCACCAGTCGGCCATCGCCGTCGCTGGCTTGCATTATTTTGCGATCGGGGCCAGACAGCCTGGGCATTTTTGTCGATGCCCTGGTCGATGAACAGGATGTTGTCCTGAAGTCCCAAAGCCAGTTATTAAAGCGGGTGCGCAATATTTCGGGGGCGACGATTCTCGGGACGGGGGAGGTCTGCATGGTGCTCAATCCCCAAGATTTGATGCAATCGGTGCGGCGGCAGAGTAACCGCCCTGCCCTGACCACCGCGACTACCCCTCCGCTGCAAGCCCCCCAGCGTCCAGCCAGCATTTTGCTGGTAGAAGATTCGATCGCGACACGCACGCAAGAAAAACGCATTCTGGAAGCGGCGGGCTACCAAGTGGTGACCGCAGTGGATGGGATGGAGGGCTTTAAAAAACTGCAATTACAGGCGTTCGACGCCGTGGTTTCGGATGTGCAAATGCCGAATTTAGATGGCTTAGGGCTGACCGAGCGCATTCGCCAGCACCGCGAATATAATGAATTGCCCGTGGTGTTGGTGACAACTTTAGCGAGCGATCGCGATCGCCAGCGGGGCGCAGAGGCGGGGGCTAATGCCTACATCACCAAAGGCAGTTTCAACCAAGAAATCCTCCTCGAAACCTTACAGAGGCTGCTCTAAATGGCATCTCGCCCAATTCGGCTGTTATTGGTGGAAGACTCGCCAGTGGCGCTGGCGATCTTGCAGCGACTATTGCGCGATCATCCCGCGATCGAAATTGTCGGCATTGCGGCCAACGGCGTCGAGGCGCTAGAGCTGATTCCCAAAGTCGATCCGCAGATTATCTGTACCGACCTGCACATGCCCAAAATGGACGGGCTCACCCTCACTCGCGAGGTGATGGCCCGCTTTCCGCGCCCGATTTTAGTCGTGAGTGCGTCAGTGCAAGACGAAGATACGCAAAACGTATTCCGCCTGCTGGAAGCGGGAGCCCTCGACATTTTGCCAAAACCGCGCACCGGGCTCGCCGCCGCCTACGAAAAAAACCAGCAGGAACTCATCAATAAAATCCGGGTACTATCTGGAGTCTCGGTGTTTACGCAACATCGACGCGAAGCCCGGCCTACCCCGCTGCCGACCCAGCCACTGCCCTCAGTAACGGCTACTCGCCAGCTCGATATTCGCGCGCCTCGGGTGCTGGCTATTGGAGCTTCGACTGGCGGGCCGCAAGCGTTGCAGACCATTCTCCAAGCCCTGCCCAAACAGTTTCCGGTGCCAATTTTGTGCGTGCAGCATATTAGCAGTGGCTTTTTGCAGGGCCTGATTGATTGGCTCAATGTCAAATGTGCCTTGCAGATCAAAATTGCGGTCGCCGGAGAAATGCCCACCGCTGGCACAGTCTACTTTCCCCCCGAACGGCATCACATGCAGATTGACCGTCACGGTCGGTTTGAACTCACACAATCGCCTCCGGTGGCAGGGCATTGTCCGTCGGTGACGGTGCTGCTGGAGGCGGTGGCGGCTTACTATCGCCGCTCTGCCGTCGGCATTGTGCTAACGGGCATGGGCCGAGACGGGGCTGAGGGCTTGCAGGCGATCGCCCTCGCGGGGGGCACCACCATCGCCCAGGATGAAGCCACTTGTGTGGTGTTTGGCATGCCGAAGGAAGCGATCGCCCTCAACGCGGCGCAGCACATTTTGCCGATTGAGGCCATCGCCCCTTTTCTCGTGGATCGCGTGTTTGCGTCTGCCCTCCAAAATCGTTGACCCCCTAAACTGACGAGGTTCAGCCGCGATCAACGCTCCGTGCTGCGATCGCCCCTGGCTGGGAGCGATCGCAGCACGGAGCTTGCAACCCTTAACCGCACGCTACAGCGCCTGCGCCTTCTCTAAAATTTCGGCTCGCTGTTCTTCAGGGTTCTGGGGACGATAAGTCAGATTTGACACCACAAAGAATGCCACCAGCCCAACAATGGGACTAATTAGCGTGGGAAAGCCATCGAGGTCGATCGTGAACAAGCTATTGGGGATATACAAGAGCGTATTGTCCACGCCAAACATCGTCGGCATGAAAATAAAGAACGCAAAGCGCGTCAGCGACCCAATGATGATGCAAGCTAAAGCGCCTTGTCGGGTAGCCCGAGGCCAATAAAGCCCACCAATGAGCGGCACCACCAACCCCGCAAAACTCATATCAAACGCCAGCAGTAACAACACCCCCGTCTGAGGTACTCGCAAACCCAAAAAGACACCCAATATGGTGATCACGATGGCCATTAATCGAGTGATGAGCAACAGGCGATCGCCCCCAGCAGCACCATGCCCCGTCGCATGGCGAATGCCCATCACGTTATGCGCCAACACCGAGGATGTGCCCAAAATAGCGCCGTCAGCCGTGGACAAAGACGCCGACAAAATGGCGGCTAATACCAGCAACCCCAGCGCTGGCGGAATCACATTTTCGAGTAACGCAAAGAGCACTGGCCCGTCGGCAGTAACCCCCGTTTGCGCAAAAATGCCGCCTGCTCCTAGGGCAATGATGGAAAACGGAATCCCGATCACCAATGTGCCAGCAGATGCCACAAAGCAAGCCTTTTGGGCGGTTTTAGGACTCTCAGCGGCAAAAATGCGCGCCATGAAATCGATCGCCACCATGTTGCCAAAGCCTAGGGCAATGATGCTGGCCCAGTTAATCGCGGCACCCGACCCGACAGACGTTAGTTGCTCGAAGCCGAAAGGCCCCATGCCCGGTGCCACCTCAATGCCAAAATTAAATATGACGTAGAGCAACAGCCCCCAAGCACCCAGTAAGGCAATAAAGACTTGAATAAAGTCGGTATATGCCACCGCAAACAGACCGCCAGAGACGGTGTAGGCAAATACTAAAACTGCCAGTAGGGTGATGCCGCCGAAGTAGCTCAGCCCCAGAAAGTTTTCAAACATAAAGCCGCCAGCGACTAAATTTCCCGCGAGCAAAAACGAAAAGCTGACGGTCATAATGCAAGAGGCGAGCAACTCAACGGCTCGCCCATACTTCACGCGATAAAAGTCTGGGATGGTGATGAGGCCCATCCGATTCATCGGTTTTGCTAAAAATAATCCGGTCAGTAACAGGCATAAAGACAAGCCAACCGGCAAGGCGGCCCCGGCCCAAAATCCAAATTCAGAAGAGAGATCAGTGTTGCCTAATGTGGCATTGGAATCGACTGATTGGGCCATCAAAGTCGCCCCTGCCAAAGGGAGTGCCAGCCCCCGACCAGCCACCAGAAAATTGACGCTATCACCTTTGATTTGTTTGGATGCCCAAACCCCAATTCCTAATGTACCCAAGAGGAATACAATGATTCCCCACGAAAATGCAGTATTTTCCACGCTCTCAATCTCCTAGAGGTAATGCCATAAATGAGAAGCCTTGAAGAAATTGAGCATTTAAATACAACAAAGCCCGGGAACAGAACATTTAATCAACCTGTGGCTGATCCATTCCTCCCGGGCTTTTATCCCTCCGTGAATTAGGCTTCAATGACGAGAGCCTAACTGCATCTCTTGGACCAGACACTTGTCAAATCAGCCAAGCCGGAACCCTAGATACTAAGTTGTTCAATTTTGTTGTGCGCTAAAATGCTTCAGCGTAGAAAATTAAAACACCTAACTTCGCCAGGCGGAATTAGACATTAATGCTTTCCCAAGCAAGTTATATTTCAAGCTCAATATGCAGTTTTTAGCAGCTAATCAATTGAGGGTTAGTAGTTACTGATACCCTTAATTATGAAATGTTGGGATTGCATAACATTTGGCTTGATGATGCCGCCAATAGCCCCCCGGTTTGTTCATGTCTACGCACAAGAAGTGGGCGGCCTCAGCCGAGGCAATGTTGTCGGCGCTTCAATTGTGGTGAGTGCGGTTTTCGTAATTATTGGTTCCATAGGGCCAGAGAAACCAGACCAAAGGCTAATAAAATGCTGCCCGACAGGCGATTGAGCCAGCGCAGACCCTTGGCGGTAAACCGGGCGCGGAATAAACTGACTGCCCCACTTAAGCAAAACCACCATAGGGCGGAACCGATAAATACGCCCAAGACTAAAATGCCCGAGTCGGCAAAACTCTGGGCTGAATCGACGATGCCGAGTCCGGTGAAGATCGCGGCAAAGGAAAAGATGGTGGCAGGATTCGTCAGGGTTAGAGCCAGGGTTGAACTGTAGGCAGTGAAGAGCGATCGCGGCATTGATGCGGTTTCACCAGCCGGTAAGTCCGCCGCCGATCTGGTGGCGGGCTCCGTCGGTGGCTGCGACAAAAATGTGGTGAGGCCCAAATAACAGAGAAACAGCCCCCCCACAATACGGAGCCACATTGATTGATGGGTGAGGAAATCGGCGATCGCGGTCAGCCCAAACCCCGCAATACAGCCGTATAAACCATCGGCGGTAGCCGCCCCCAAGCCGGAGACCAACCCGACCCATTGCCCCATCACCAACGTCCGCCGAATACAGAGGATGCCAATTGGCCCGACGGGAGCTGCGATCGAGAGGCCGAGGAGGAGGCCGGTGGAGAAGGTGGAGAGCATGGGGGTGGCAGGGTGACAGGGTGTGAGGGTGAAAGGGTGTGAGGGTGAAAGGGTGTGAGGGTGGAGGGGTGTCCGTAGGGGCGAGGCATTCTCGCAGTTAACTGTATTGAAGTCTCCGAATTTTGAAAGTCGAGAATGCCTCGCCCCGGCCCGTTTCACAAACCAGCGCCGATCGCCGTAAAGCATCGATGTAGCGGCGGTAGGGACCGCGATCGCCTCTTTGACAGTGGAGAGAGCGATAGTGGTGCGGGTTTGGGCTACGCCAGCCATCTCTTTGAGCTGAGCGGTTATGAGGTGCTCTAGGCCACGGGGGCCGCGACACCGCACTTTCAGTTTGCTTAGCCTACTAGAACAGAGATTCACTTTGGAATACGAGGAGGCTCACTGTGCGGTTGAGTTGGCAAGCGGCGGCGATGAACTGTCTTATAGTGCGACGATCGCGTTTTTTCTCGAAAAGTTAAGATGCGGCGAGGTTGGTGCCAAAATCGCGATCGCCTGTCTCACAATGAATTTCGGTGCCTTAACGTTTTGCAAGATTTTGTTGCACCGTGCAGGCAGTGTTCTAGGAGCTATTTGATAAGTCCCCATGCCCTACTACTGGTTCAAAGCGTTTCACATTATCGGCGTTGTCGTTTGGTTCGCGGGGTTGTTTTACCTCGTGCGTCTGTTTATCTATCACGTCGAAGCGGAGGCCGAACCCGAACCCGCCGCGACCATTCTCAAAAACCAGTACTCCATCATGGAAAAGCGGCTGTATCGCATCATCACCACGCCAGGGATGATTGTGACCGTGGCCATGGCGATCGGGTTGCTATGGACGAATCCCGAATGGCTGAAGCAAGGCTGGATGCACGCCAAGCTAGGCTTTGTGGCGCTGCTGCTGTTTTATCACCATTACTGCGCCCGGATCATGAAGCAGCTTTGGCGGGGCGAGTGCAAGTGGGGTAGTAAGCAACTGCGAGCGCTGAATGAGGCTCCTACGCTGTTGCTAGTCGTCATCGTCATGCTGGTCATTTTTAAAAATCAGTTGCCCACTGACGCGACCACCTGGCTCATTGCCGGACTGGTGCTCTTTATGGCGGTGACGATTCAGCTGTATGCCCGCAAGCGCCGCCTGGATCAAGAACGCGAACTCGCCGCAGCTACAGCCCCGGTGGAAGCCTCGGAGCAGACCCCGGAACCCGCCCAAGGCTAATTCCCATTACCGTTTCCCGAATCGGCAGTGCCGTTTCTAAAAAACTGCTGTAACCTTTAGCCGAATAGGCTATCCGCGAACTGACGGGATGGGTGCTGAACAGTCAGATACTGCTGCAAAGGTGACGGACATGAAATGGGTGAATACTGGCCTGATGATGAGTGGCTTGGTGGCAATGACGATGTCAGTAGGCGCGATCGCTGCCACACAGACTAAAGCGATCGCATTACCGCGATCGCTGGCAGCAACCGACACCGTCCATGCTCCCACAGTCGCCACTGCGGCACCGACTGTCATCAGCCAGGGCAGCGTCGCCGTTGACTATCGCGTCCCGGCCTTACAAAGAGACTTCACCGGCAGCTTGTGGATTAGTACCTGGCGCGGCCAAATCGCCCGCATTAATCCCGAAACGGGGGTGGTGCAAGCGCAAATCACCATGCCCGATCGCACGACTAGCGCGCTGGCCCAAGACCGCGTCGGCCGCATTTGGGTGGGCACCTCTTCCGGTTTAGTGCGAGTCGATCCGCGCAGCAATCAAGTCACTGCTAGCAACTTTGCCCTGCCCTCTAGTCGGGTGCTGTCGCTGCTGATCGACACGCGCGGCTTTTTGTGGGTGGGTACCGATCAAGGATTAGCGATGGTCAGCCCCGACCAGGGGTTGCTGATGACGACCCTGCGCGGCCTGTCTGGTGTCAGTGCCAACGTGATGGAACTCGATAATAATGGGCACCTGTGGGTGGGCACGCTGAACGGCCTGACCCAAGTGAATACCGCCAGCGGGGCCGAAATGCGCGTGGTGCGCAACATTCCTGGCGACATCGTGCAAGCGCTGACCCGCGACGCTCAGGGCAATCTCTGGGTGGGGACGCCAGCCGGGTTGTTTGTGGTCACTCCGGACAACGGTCAACTCGTGCGGCGTGTCGGGGCCATGGTTGGGCAAAACGTGCTTTCCCTCGCCATGGACGCCAATCAAGCCATGTGGGTCGGCACCGAATCGGGCCTCGTCACCCTCAACCCCTACAACGGCGAAATTTTTGGCGAAGTGTTGGGCCTACCCGGTCGCCAAACCCTGGCAATTTCGCCGGAGACAGGCAACAAAGTGTGGGTGGGCACCCGCGAAGGCTTGGGCTGGGTGAGCACGAGCACGGGCCGAGGGGTGCCGCATATTGGCTATTCCAATCCGGGTGCCCTGTAGGGCAAAAAACCAAGCTGGCGCGGCGGTGATTTACCGTAGGGATACGCGGACAGGTCTGAGATAGGAGAACCCAGAGCATGATGATGAGATCGCGTTGGCTCCAGCCCATTTTGTTGATCACGTTAATCGTGGGAATTTGGGGAATACCGAGCAATTTTGCCGGGGCCATCACAGCCCCTGAGCCCCCCCTTTGCGATGCTGCCCTGGCCACCCCAGACACCTGTGCCTCCCTGGTCGACCAGACCTTGAAAGCGATTCCCCCCGGTTTTTACGGCATCCTTCAAACTGACCAGCTCAAAGCCAAGATTGAGACCGAAAATCCGCTGCTGGTGGATGTGCGAGAGCCGACAGAATTTTTGCGGGGATATATTCCCAACGCCATCAATATTCCGTTGCGATCGCTCGGCGACCGGCTCGATGACATCCCCCGCGATCGCCCCGTCATCCTGTATTGCTCCACTGGGTACCGCACCGGACTCGGCGTCATGGCCCTGCATCTTTGGGGCTACGACAACGTGCAGGGCTATCCCCCCAGCTACCAAGGCTGGCTCCGCGACAATCCATCCTAACGTTGGCCTCCTCACACCCTCACACCCTCACACCCTGCCACCCTCACACCCCCCTCCCCCCTCCCCCAAACACCACTGGTCAGCGATGATAGAGAGAATCGGTTGGGTAGTCTGACCACCGAATCTCTGGGAGATGACATCACATGGCAGTTCGGGTCAATCAATTTGCAGATTGGAAACAGCAAGGTCAACCAGTCGCAGTGCTGACCGCTTGGGATTATATGTCGGGGCAAATGGCCGACCAAGCTGGGGCTGATATGATCTTGGTCGGTGACTCTTTGGCCATGGTGGCGCTGGGCTATAACAACACCTTGCCTTTGACCCTGGACGACATGCTGCATCATGCCAAGGCAGTGCGACGAGGCGTTAAGCATGCGCTACTGGCTGTTGATTTACCGTTTTTGAGTTTTCAAATTTCCGAGGCTGAGGCGATGCGTTCAGCGGGTCGTCTGCTCAAGGAAGCCGGAGCCCAGGCAGTCAAGCTGGAAGGGGGCTATCCGCGCATGGCGGCAACCATTCAACGGTTAGTGGAAGCGGGCATTCCGGTGGTGGGGCATGTGGGGTTAACGCCGCAGTCCGTGAATCAGGTCGGGGGCTTTCAAAAACAGGGCAAGTCACCGGAGGCCGCCGATCGCATTTTGCAAGAGGCGATCGCGATCGAAAAGGCCGGAGCCTTCGCCATTGTGCTGGAGCATATTCCCAGCAAGCTGGCCAAGACCATCACCGCAACCCTCAGCATCACTACGATTGGGATTGGCGCGGGCCAGTTTTGCGATGGTCAGGTGCTGGTCACCGCCGACGTGCTGGGCCTTTCCGATTGGCAGCCGCCCTTTGCCAAACGCTATGCAGAGTTGCGCAACCAGGGTATTCAGGCCGCCAAGGCATTTTGTGATGAGGTGCGATCGCTCCAGTTTCCTGAATGATCGCAACGTCAACCAGTTCCGACCTCAAGACTGCAAGAGGGTCGCCACCGCTTGGCGGATAAAGGCTTCGTCCTCAGCGTTTTGGTAAGGGTTACCCGCGCGATGGCCCCAAATGGAGGGGATCGGCGAGTACGTGGCCCCGGCAATCAGTTGCGCTTCGGCGGCACAATCATCCGGTGTGAAATATAGGTCAGTGCTGGCAGGCATGACCAGCGTTTTGGCCTGAATCCTACTCATCGCCCTGGCGTAATCGCCTTCAAAAACGGGCGTATTCCCCACGTCGCAGCGGAGCCAGGTGTCAATCATGGCAATCAGATTATGGGGATCACGCTGGCGATAGTTCGCTTCCCAGCCGCGCTGCAAATAATCTTCCAGCGAGTCATAGCCGAACTGAAGATAGGGTTGCTCACGATAGTAGGCCTGGGACGCGGCCCAACTGGCGTAGATGCGGGCATAGGCTTGATAACCGCGATCGGGCACGCCGGTGAAGCGGTGCCCGTTCCAAGCGGGATCTGCCGTCAGGGCCGATCGCAAACTCCATAAAAAGATTTTGTTGTGATCCGTCGTTTTGGCCGTGCCGCACAGGGCCGCCAGGCGTTCAACCCGGTCAGGGTAATGGCTGCCCCAGTAATAGGCTTGCTGCGCCCCCATCGACCAACCGTAAACTAGCGCCAGCGTGTCAATGCCAAAAACCTCGCGCAACATCTGCGCTTGAGCGCGAATGTTGTCGTAATGGGTGAACCAAAACCCATCTTCTGCCAGGCCACAGTGGTCATCATTGCTGGGTGAGGTGGAAAGGCCATTGCCCAACTGGTTGGGAATGATGATGAAATAGCGCGTGGGATCGAGAATGCGATCGCGGCCAATCAGCCAGTCAATATCGCTGTGCTGAGCGCCGTATGAGGTGGGATACAGAATTACGTTGCGGCGATCGCTGTCCAATTCCCCATAGGTCTGGTAAACCAGTCGCGCCGCTGGCAGCGTCACCCCACACTGCAGCGCCAAGTCTTTAATCACATACGTTTGGGCGTCGGAAGTCATGCGGCTGATTGCCCCAAATTACTGATCACTGAGCGATTCACATGAAGGTAGCCCGGCTCGACCTGGGCGAAGTGGGGGGACAACGTTTCGTGCGCTGCTGGCAACCGATGGAAGGGAATCGACGGATATAAATGGTGCTCCGCGTGGAAAGGCATATTCCACATCATGAGCTTGATCGGCCACAGGGTCAGCGTGGTGCGGGTATTGGTGAGCGGATTATCGCCATCGGGGCAACCAGTGTGCTCGGCAATGAGGATAAACCGCAAGATGGGTTGCCCCACTGCTAACGGCAGCACCCAGTAGAGCAAAAACCACGGTTGTTGGAAAAAGATGGAGAGGGCGATCACGGCTCCATAAACGCCCAACTGCAGCCAGGTTGACCGCTGCACTTCCCGGTAGGCGGTTTCTGGCAGATAAGGCATCCCGGCAAAATCGCCCCGCGCGACCTGCCAGTGTCCGCGAATTTTGCCCAACCACCAGGGAATCCCGCTCATCACCCACAGATACTCCGCCCCGGTGACGGGAATCAAATCTTCGAGTTCCGGATCTTTGCCCGGCACCTTGGTATAGCGGTGGTGCCACTTGTGATAGCGCCGATAAAACGTGCTGTTGTAGCCCGATAGGACTCCCGCAATCCAGCCCACCCCGTCATTGACGCGATTGCTGGCAAAAGCTGAGCGATGGACGCATTCATGCACGGCGGCAAACATGGATGCCAAGCTAAAGCCGTAAATCACCAGGGCTGGGAGGGCGATCGCCCAGTTGCCCCGCTGCGTCGCCCAGAGGGCGGCACTGGCCCCCATCACGGCAAGGTGCGCCACCAACTGCCCAAAACCCCGCCAATTTGAGCGCTCATTCAACTGCTTCAACTCATTTGCCGAGAGCAATTGACGCGGATCAGTGCCAATTTCCTGTGCTGTCATGCCGGGCCTACATCTCCTGAGACGAATATCTATAACCAACACAATCGTTGATCATAAAGGCTTGTAGGGCGTTCCAAATGTAATCGCCATTACGATTAGGGCAATGATGAGCCGCTGACGGCCTCAGCTATTCGCCCCAAAACGGTTCGATGCGAGCGATGGTGTCTAAACTGGCCAGATTAATCAGGACATCCCGATAGTTGGGTTGGTGAGTTTCCCCGATCGCCAGCACCTCGGTCTCATCACAACCGATACGCCCTGGCGACTGGGGGTAAATCATCAGCGTTGGATCGATACTTTGTACCGTTTCGATCGCTGCCAAATCGTTGGGTACGCAAAATTCATAGCTCAGCGATCGCTTACCATCGTCAGGGCCATACAGGCCAAATTCATCTAACTGATCCAGGTCAAACCCAATTTTGTCGATGGCGTCATCGTTAGCTGGGCAAGCCGACACAGGCCACGATAGTGTCAGCGTGCTGCATCCCAGGGTGGCCGCGATCGCGATGAGTCGTTGCATTTCTCACTCCTCAATCTTGGCCGTTATCATAGCGACGGCAGTTGGCACTCAGCTGCGAGCGGTGACCACCTCACCAACTGGACCCGACCTTTAGCGACTGATGAAACATTGGCAGTTATTGCGGCCAGCTTGCTTGGCCGCATACAGGGCTTGATCGGCCTGGCGAATCAGCACATTCGGTTTTTGCCCGGCTGCCGGAATAATCGCACTCACCCCCAGGCTGGCAGTCACCACTTGCTCCACTTCGGACGCCCTATGGGAAATCTGGAGGGCGCGAATCGCTTCGCAAATGCGCCGGGCGATTGCGAAGGCTCCTTTCAGCGGCGTGTTCGAGAGCACCACGGCAAACTCTTCCCCCCCGTAGCGAGCTACCAAATCTGAGGAGCGCTGCACCACGGTCAAAGCGGCCTGGGCCACTTCATACAAACACTGATCGCCCATTTGGTGGCCGTAGGTATCGTTAAATCGCTTGAAATAATCGAGATCAAACAAGATCAAAGAAAGCGGTTCTTGCTGCCGCTGCGATCGCTGCCATTCCCGCTCCAAATGCTCGTCGAGGCGGCGGCGATTGGCGAGTGTGGTGAGCGAGTCGGTAAAGGACAGCTTTGCCAACCGCTCATTAGCCGTGCGCAATTCAGCTTCAATCCGCTTGCGATCGCTAATGTCACGAATCATCACTAACACTTCGTTTTCGGTCACGGGCACCACGCGCACTTCCTCTTGCTGCTGGATGTCTCCCACTTGGGTGATTTGTTCATAGATCTGCATTTGGCCGGTGGCAAGGGCTTGCTGGGCGGCCTCCATCTTGCGCTGTACGTGCGCCAACAACGTATCGGATGTCGCCAAATCCCAAAGGTTTTGCCCCACCTGATTGTCGACATTCTCCAGCAGATCGGCGAAGTTATGGCCCGTCATATAGTCGAGAATCACCCCATCCTGCCGCATGTGAAACATCAAGTCAGGCATGGATTTCAAGATCGCTTGCTTTTGCGCTTCGCTCTTACGCAACGCGATTTCCGCCTGCTTTCGTTCATCAATATTTTGAATGATGAGCAGAGCTTCGTCTTCGTTAATAGGCGTGATTCTGACTGCCTCATGCTGCCAACCCGAGGTCGTCGGAATCTTTTGTTCATAAACGGCCATTTGCCCGCTGTCTAAAACTTGGCGCACGGCTTGGATTTGGGTGTCAATGTGCTTCCGGTAAAAATCATTGTGGGCAAACTCAAAAATATTGCGCCCCACAATGTCATCCACTCCGGTCAGCAAATCCCCCGTGTTCTCAGTTCTGAAATAATCGAGAAAGGTGCCATCGCGATGCAGGCGCACCATTAGGTCAGGAATGGCTGACAGAATCGCCCGCTTCTCTTGCTCACTCCGTTTCAGGGCCAATGCTGCGGTTTTGCGATCCGTAATGTCGCGCACAATAAACAGCACTTCGTCAGCCCCCTGAGGCACGATGCGCACTTCCTCGTGTTGGGTACGGTCATTCACCTGCAGCGTTTGTTCAAACACTTGCATCTGCCCCGTGACGATCGCCTGCTCGATGTAGTGCAGCTGTTGTTGAGCGATCGCCGCCGGTACGTTTTCCGTGATGTGCCGTCCGGTGGGGTCATCTCCCTCTGGCAAGTAATCTAGCTTTGCATTCAAATGCACGTAGCCTAGCCAATAGCCGCCACGACTCACGCGAAACATCAGATCAGGCAGGGCGGCAATGATGCGGTGATGTTGGGTGGTGAGCTGTTGATGGGCCTGCTCAGCGGCCTTGCGATCGCTGATGTCGCGCACAATCAACAACACTTCATCAGCCCCACAGGGCACAGCGCGCACCTCTTCATACTGCGGTTTACCATTGATCGGAATCACCTGTTCAGCGGCTTGAATCTTGCCTGTGGCCAGGGCCTGACGGATCAGGCTGAGTTGTTGCTGAGCTGCGGGTGGCGGTAGGTAATCCGTAATGTGATGGCCGCGAATATCGGAGCCGTGGGGGAGAACATCGATCGTGGGATTCGCCCGGACGTGGTTGAGATAATAACCATGGCGGTCAGCCCGCACAATTAGATCGGGAATGGCTTGCAGTACCGCCGTCACTTGGGCGACCTGCTCAGACCAATCTTGGGTGGCGGGATCACGATCGCGATCTGCCCACAGTACCCCGTGCCAACACACCGACCCATCTGGCCGCTGTTCGGCTTGGGCCCGCGTGGTCAGCCAATGCACCTGGCCATCAGGAGTGGTGCTGCGCCATTCGTATACCAACACCGATTGTGTCCGGAGACTCCGAACCGCCCGTCGTCGCAGGGTCCGGCGATCGCTCGTCGTCATTTGACCAAATAGATAGTGCGCAGGATTTTGGCAAACCTCGCACTGGGGTGCGGCAAACACCGCCGCCACCTGGGGATTGAGATATTCACCGGTCATGACCCGATCAGCGCCCACCCGCAGCGAATACATGGCCGCCGGTACCGCTTCAGCAAATCGCTGCCACTTCAGGTGATCCTGCAGTTCTTTCTCACGCCATTGCCGAATCAGAATTTCCTGTTCTAGGGCCATGGTTTGATGCTGAATTTGCTCTCTGCGCGGACTAGCCGCATCAGCCGCCATCACCGCACACTGCGCCTGGGCTGTAATATCTTGATAAACCGCGATCGCACCAACGATGTCCCCATCGTCGCGCTGTAAGGGATAAGCCTGAGACTGTAATACGACAGAGCGATTGGGACTCATCACCAAGATATCTGCCACCGTCGTGGCGTTACCCTGCAAAGCTTGAAATATGGGCAGCGCTTCGGTCGCATAAGGCTGTTGAGTGGGTAATTGTTGAAAGCCGCAATGGCTCACCAAGTTGGCGATCGTAATGTGCTGATGGCGATCGTTCCCCAGTTCCAAAAGGGTTTTAGCAGCATCATTCAAATAGTGAATCGCCCCTGCCGCATTGTGCATCACAATGCCAATCGGCAACACATCGAACAAGTTGCCCTCTCCAGATGCCAAAGCGTCAACAAACACTTGCATCGTTCCCAGAGTTGATTTTGATAAGGTGCCCATGGGCGCTGCGTGTAGCAAAAGAGATGAGAGGGATAAGGGTGGAATAACTTATGCGTGCCATAGATGAAACCGTCCTCATATCAGTCTACTCCAGTGATCTGGGTCACCTGACGGCGAATATACGCAAAACAATGTTGACGTACCGCAGCTTACCCGTATATTCATAAATCCTGGTCGCGAGCGGGTCTGGCCAATCGGGTGCCCGCATTCAACTTAACCTCACTGCAGGATGCAGTCGCCGTATGAAACTCAGCATCCCCATCGGTGACGCTTCACTCACTACGAGTAAAAACAATGCTCTACTGATTATTTTGGAACACTACACCAAAACTTCACAAGCACCCAGGGGCGCACTGCGTTTGACCCAGATGACGGTAACCGCCTCCACCGAAGTTGACCCAACATTAGCCGGACCACGACTGAAGTATTTGTGAACGAACCAACCGAGGGAACGAAAAAAGCGCCGTATCGGTAGTCGCAGTCCGCAAGCTCTTCTCTTTTAGATGCCCTCAATCAGGGAGAAAATTCGTTGGGGTGGTTGCAGCCTCTTTAGGGAATTACCAAGATGTGCGATCGCTGCAGCCTGGTTGGGGCAATGACCCAACTCAAATATCTTTGCGAAGATCGGCGGAAGCGCCCCTGAGCCAGGATGGGCCTCAAACCAGAACGCTGCAACCCCTCGCCGGATTAGCCTACGAGGGATGACATTGATTTCTGGAGCACACCTAAGTTGATTGAGGGGTATCAGCGTAAATGACCACTGAGCGAATGCTTTTGCCCGCGTGCATTAAGTCAAACGCGGTATTGATCTCCTCTAGGGCCATAGTTTGAGTAATGAGGGGGTCGATTTTGATATCGCCAGCAAGGAAGCGATCGACAAAGCCGGGGAGTTGACTGCGGCCTTTAACGCCGCCAAAGGCGGAGCCGCGCCAAACTCGGCCCGTCACGAGTTGAAAGGGGCGCGTACTAATTTCTTGGCCGCCCGCCGCCACCCCAATAATGGTGGATTCACCCCAGCCTTTGTGGCAGCATTCCAGCGCTGCCCGCATGAGTTCCACATTGCCGACGCATTCAAAGCTGTAGTCAGCGCCGCCATCCGTCAGGTCAATAATCACCTGTTGAATCGGGTCATCGTAGTCTTTGGGGTTAATGCAGTCGGTTGCGCCCAGTTGAGTGGCTAGCTCAAATTTGTCGGGGTTAATATCGACGACGATAATGCGGCTGGCCTGGGCCATCACCGCTCCCTGCACCACGCTGAGTCCCACGCCACCCAAGCCGAAGACGACGACGGTTGCGCCCGCTTCTACTTTGGCTGTATTCAGCACAGCCCCAATGCCCGTGGTGATGCCACAGCCCAAGAGACACACTTTTTCCAGGGGGGCCGCTGGGTTGATTTTGGCCAGGGCAATTTCCGGAACGACGGTGTATTCGCTAAAGGTACTCGTGCCCATGTAGTGATACAGCGGCTGGCCGGCTTTGCTAAAGCGGGTGGTGCCGTCGGGCATTAAGCCTTTGCCTTGGGTGGCCCGCACCGCTTGACACAGGTTGGTTTTGCCCGATTTGCAATACTTGCACTCGCCGCATTCCGGCACATAGAGCGGAATGACCTGATCGCCAGGCTGCACGCTCGTCACGCCTGCGCCCACTGCCTCGACGATGCCGCCCCCTTCATGGCCCAAAATCGCGGGAAAGAGACCTTCTGGGTCTTTGCCAGAGAGGGTGTAAGCGTCGGTATGGCAAACCCCGGTAGCGACAATGCGCACTAGGACTTCACCAGCCTTCGGGCCAGCGAGGTCAATTTCTTCAATGGCTAACGGTTTGCCAGCTTCCCAAGCGATCGCGGCCCGTGTTTTCATGTCTTGCCTACACCAAAAATGTCATCCCTGTCAGAGTAACCCTAACGGCGAATGAGTGCTGCACTCTGTATGCGGTCAAACCTTACAGGTTGCGAATAGCTTTGTGCTCTAATCCAATAGATTACGGCGTCTCGGCGGGAGCCAGCATGAGCAAGCCATCAACTTGCGCATAGTCATCTTGAAAGGAGACGGTGCCGCTGAGGGCTTGCACGGTCGCCATCAACCGCCGAAAGTCTAGCGATTCTACCGCTGCGTCGGGATTCGGGGGAAAAATACTGGACACTAAAGCGCGAATGGGAGCCGCATTCACAAATAGATAGCCCTGATTGGCCGTCGGAAAGTCGCGGGTGGACTCGCTAAACCGGATGCCATTGGGCAGGGTTTGGGCGGGGGCGAGTTGGGCCAAGTCTGAGAGCGCCTCAATGCTAGTGGTGAGCAATAGGGTATCGTCTGCCACCCAGGTACGCCCTAAAAAGCTGGCGGACTGGTTGGAGTCCAACGGGCGATCGCCCCAACTGGTAGCAGCTTGCCCATTCACCATGGTGGTTTCCACTGTGATGTCAAAGTCAGCCATCAAGTCATCCAGGGTGGCAAAGGTGGCTTCAGCGGTGGGGCGATCGCTAGTTTGCAGAGCAACTCCCAAACCCACGGTCAATTCTGGCGCCAGGTTGGTCAGTGGGGTTTGACGGGTGGGGTACAGAAACACCGTAAACCCGCGATCCAGCCACCCAAATACATCTTGATCCAGGTCTAATCCCGTCAGCGCGGTGACGAAGCCGCTCGCTTGTTCTAAAAAGGGGCGGGTCTCCTCGCTGGCGGCCAAGGCAGCGGCGACCTCTTGCCAAAGCGCCGCCAGGTTTCGACCGCTGATCATGCCGTAGCTATCTGCCGGAATGTGATTCAGCACGTCCGGCGGGGCCGGTGGCGTTGTCGCAGCCACCGCCGAGAGCAAAGCGTCGTTGTAATAGCCCCGCGCTTGCACTCGTAGGCCCTGCGCTTGGGGATAGACCACGGCTTCCATTGTGCCCGCAAATTGCTGGGCCGCTAAATCAGGGAGGTCGGTCGGCCATAAGTCTTGGGGGAAAGGAAAATTGAAGGGCAACTCTGGGACCGCGAGATCGACCGCCGAGTAGTTCACCAGCTCCGCCAAATCGCCATGCAAGATTCCTAAGGCAATGTTCGATTGAGGATGGTTGAGGGTGCGCAAAAACTGCTCGTTTTGCGCTAGCGAGTGCGTTACATCATCAGGACGTAGCGCAAGCCAGGTCTGAATTGCGGCTGGGGAGCGCGCTGCGATCAGGAATTCGGGAAATTGCGCGATCGCTAGCCCTGCTTCGATGGGCAGTACCTCCCAAAAGACCTCTGGCCCATCGTCGTCCGCCTCTGCTGGCAAGGCTTTGAGGAACATTTGTGCCGAGTCGGCGTTAGGGCTGGGCAAAGGCAATACCGACCAGTTTTTCGGAGTTTCCGGTTGGGAGGTTGACGACTCGTTGGCAGGTGACTCCTCTGGAAACGGTTCCGGCGTCATGGCATCGGGCTCTGCGTATAGCGGCGGCCAATAGTAAATATCGACGCCCCCCCCGGCCTGCAACTCGGGATCACGCTGCTTCAACTCCGCGATCGCCCCCGGCAAATCGTCCTCAAACGTAGCGACAAAGGCAGCTGAATCCGCAATCGGGACAATCATCACCTCATAGTCTTCAAACCCGGCCTCAGCCGGATTATTTAGGGGCAACAAAGCCATTGCCACGTGGTCTCCCACCCAGGGTGCAACAGCCGATTCATAGGCCAACTCGGGAATCAGCGGCAGCGTCCCAGGGCTCGGCGCACCGCTGCCCTGCGCTTGCAGTTGCTGAAACAGCGCATATTGATTGAGTTGATCCCACGTCTCTTGCCGCATGTCGAGCAGGATGGTGTAAGCCGTATTGGGCGGCAGCAATTCCGCCGGTTCGGGACTGGCAATACCGGGTAGGGCGGCGATCGCCGGTAGGGTCAAGGCGATGGATGTCACCGCCAGCGATCGCCAGCTGGATTTCTGTATTTCTGCCATGGTCGCCCTCGCTGAAAAATGCTAGCCAGCAACAGTGTGCCCGCTTGGCCCCCAGTAACCGTCAGCGATCGTCCTCAAGCTGCGGGAGCGATCGCCCCACAGCCCCACAGCTGCCTGGCATTCAATGCCACGCCGTAGACGACAACCGCTGCTGTAGCATGGCAGTGAGATTGCGCGTGAAGGGGGAAAGGAGACGACTCTCTTGGTCTGGGGCAAAAACTTGCGGGCGATTAATCTTTTAAGACGTAGCCGACCCCGCGCACAGTTTGAATCAGGCGCTTTTCACCAGCGGCTTCGAGCTTGAGGCGCAGATACCGGACGTAGACTTCGATGATGTTGGAATCACCCATGAAGTCATAACCCCAGACTTCTTCCAAAATGCGATCGCGGGTCAGCACCTGGCGCGGATGGGTCATCAAATAATCCAGCAGATCAAACTCCTTGGCGGTGAGTTCGATCGCGCGATCGCCCCGCTTGACCTCACGAGTTTTGTGACTGAGCACCAGATCTTGAAACTGCAGGGCATCGGCCTCTTGGGGCTGGTTGCGGCGCAGGTGAGCCCGTACCCGCGCCAATAGTTCTTCGATGCTAAAGGGTTTGACCACATAGTCATCGGCCCCGGCATCCAGACCCGCGACGCGATCGGCCACATCATCCTTCGCCGTCATCAGAATGATCGGCTCTTTGAAACCAGTCGTCCGCAGGCGGCGACACACTTCCACCCCGCTGAGCCCTGGCATCATCCAGTCCAGCAGTACTAAATCGGGTTCGGTATTGCGAGCCGCCATGAGCCCCGACAAACCATCATGGGCCACCGTGACATCGTAAGACTCATAACCCAGCTCCATTTCCACAAATTTAGCGAGTTTTTCCTCATCTTCGATCAGTAAAATTTTGGGGTTCATGGGTCATTCTCCTGGGGTCAGCGGTAGTTGAACGGTGAAGACGCTGCCAGCCGCTGGAGCCGACTGCACTTGGATGCAGCCTTGCATTTGCGTCAGCAGCGTGTGGACGATCGCCAGCCCTAGACCAGTGCCGCCCGTGGCGCGGGAGCGATCCACATCTACCCGGTAAAACGGTTGAAAGATCGCAGCCTGTTCCGCCAGGGGAATGCCCCGCCCCTGGTCACAAACTTGTACTACGGCTTGGTCAGCTTGCCGATCCGCCCGCACGATTACCGGGGTGTCAGTGGGTGAATAGTTCAGGGCATTTTCCAGCAGTTTGACAAAGACTTGTTGCAGGGCGTTGGCGTCGCCCCGAATCCACAGAGGAGCGGCGTTGATGTCGGCTTCAATGCGATCGCCAGCGGGATCCGCCTGCATAACGGCAGCCAACAGCACCGGCTTTAGATCGATGGGTTCGGCGCAAATTTGCAGATGCCCCATGCGCGCCCGCGTCAGCACGAGCAGATCGTTCAAAATTTGAATCGTGTGATCGGCCTCGGCAGCGGCGGTTTCGAGGCCATCTCTTTGGGCGGTGGTCAGGGTTTGGCAACGGCGTAGGGTGCTTTGCAAATAGCCCTGCACCAGCGTCAAAGGCGTGCGTAATTCGTGAGAGACATCGCCCAGCAGACGGCGCTGCTGCATCCACGACTGGGCTAAACAGTCCAGGGTGTGATCCAGGGCTTGGGCCAGCTCTGTGACCTCGGTCGGGGCCTGATCCAGTTTGAGTTGGGTGACATCGAGCGCCTCGGCGGTGACCCCCATGACTTGCCGACTGAGGGATTTTAAGGGCCGGAGCGATCGCCCTACATACACGGCAATGAGGGTCGCCAACAGCACCACGGCACTCCCGCTAATCACCACCAAACGGCGCATCATGGCGAGGTAGGTCTGGCGAGCTTGGGTGACATCCTTAATGACATACAGCGCTCCCAGGTCTTGGCCCGCTAGGTCAAAAGGGCTGACACACAAGGCCAACGAGCGATCGCCCACCGTCACCAATTCCACTCGGGGCTGCGGCGGCAGGGTGCGCACAAACTCCGTCAGGCCCGCCGCCTGCCACGACCCCATCCGCAAGGTCTCCGATTGCGCCCACATGGCCTCGTCCGCTGTCCGCACCCAAATCGCCGTATCGCCCATAGCCCGCTGATCAATCGCCTTTTGCACCGCAGCTTGGGTGGGCATCGTCGTGTCATAGAGACTGACATCTTCGCGAAAGCGCTGGGATAAATCAGTGACCGCGATTTGTTGGCTCGCTAATAAACTGTGTTGCAATTGCCAGTTGAGCCATGCCGCCACGCCGCCAATGGTCAACGCCGACGCCAACACCACCCCCGCCGTCAGGCGAAACCGCAGGGAGTTGAGATCGAGCCACGGCAGAACGGTGGAACGTCGGCGACGCAACGGGGACATATATTAAACAGGAATCATTAGTATCACGCTACCAAGGGTTCCTGAGAAAAGGCTGATTTTCCTTGCAGAGAATGCTTTGAACGGGTTGCCTGGTGCCGCCAACGGGTCGCATCCCGAATTGGCAAATTCATCCATCGTTTAGAACCGGCCTCTGACCCGCGCGCGAAACCTGTCAGCCACCATGGAAAACACGACACGACAACCAAGAGGTTCCCAAACCAGCGTGTTGAGGCAACTAACGCCGATGCTAGCGTGGGGCTTTGGGGGGTTCGCAAGCCGCTAGCATCGGCGAAAGTCCTGAGCCCATATCCTCTCAGGCAGCCTGGGCAGTCCTCTCAGGGAATATTCAGCCGCAACCGGTTTAATGTCTGACAGGTAAGCAACATGAATGGGCAGAAGATGTCATGTTAATTGAGGCAATCATGTCAATGGCATCTGAATCATGCGAACGGGGTGGCGATCGCTCACAGCGCTTCGTGCCTGGCCGCATTTTCTCCCAGACATGATCTCGAATGCCACCCGCTGTCATTCACCCCTGCCAACTGCCTTTGTTTTACTGTTTTTAACGCTCTATGGTCTTATCTTCCAACCGTCCCCAAACCACCGCATCAACTAATCCCTTTGAAGCTGCTTTAGGCCGTCCGCTGACCAAACAAAGCATTCAGGTATTGCAGATCAACTTGGGGCGACGATGTAATTTATCCTGCACTCACTGCCACGTGGAGGCGGGGCCGCATCGCACCGAGGAATTATCCCCCGCGATCCTGGCCCAACTGCTCGCAATGCTCGATCGCTTCCCCCAAATCCGCACCGTTGATTTGACCGGCGGCGCACCCGAGATGAACTACGGCTTCCGCCCCTTGGTGGAGCGCGCCCACGCCCTAGGCAAAGACATCATTGTGCGTTCCAACCTGACCATCTTTTTTGAACCGGGATTTGCGGATTTGCCGGAGTATTTTGCGCGGCACCAGGTGCGGGTCGTCGCGTCTTTGCCCTGCTATTTGCCCGACAATGTGGATAGTATGCGCGGCCAAGGCGTATACGACGACTCTATCCGCGCCATTCAGCAGCTCAATGCCCTGGGCTATGGCACCGACCCCCAGCTGATTTTGGATTTGGTCTACAATCCCCCCATTCCCAAGGATGAGAACTTTCGGCTCACCCCAAGTCAAGCCGCGTTAGAAGGGGATTACAAAGGGTACTTAGCCGAGAATTTTGATATCGCCTTTAACCAACTGCTGACAATTACCAACCTGCCCATTGGCCGCACCCGCTTTCAGCTGGCCCATCGCGGTCTGCTGGCTCCCTACACCGAGTTTTTGGCCGCCCACCACAACCCGGCGAACGTCGCGGGGCTGATGTGTCGCAGCGAGCTCTCCATCGATTATGAAGGGCGGGTTTACGACTGCGACTTTAACCAGATGGCGGGGGTGCCCGCCCAGACTCCAGACGGTGAGCCGATCACGGTGGAGAGCTTGTTGACCGCTGATTCCCTTGATGTCATCTCCAGGGTACAAACTCGCCCTTACTGCTATGGCTGTACGGCGGGCAGTGGGTCGAGCTGTGGAGGAGCCCTGACCGATTAGCCCAGCAGCAGGCGGTCAGGGTTGGTCGTTGGGTAACTTTGAGGGTTTGTGGTTCGGCAGTTTGCTCACAGCATTATTGGTTTAACGTTTTCTTGACAGCGATCGCGATCGCAAGGCAACCCTATGAATGTTCTCCCTGATCAACTTCTCGTAAGCTTAAAACGACGGTCTCGCCGTCGGTTGCAGTTAAGTGGACTCACCATGCTCACGATGGGATTAATGCCAATGTTGCCAGCGCTGGCCCAGGCGACGGCGACCGAATCCGGCCCCGGCTTAATCGCTCAGATTCAAGGGGCGTTGGTCAATGCCTTGGCCTGGGTCGATAGTTTGGGATTGATCGCCCCAGTTGCGTTTATCGTGCTGTATGTCGTGGTGACGGTGGCCTTTATTCCCGCTTCGGTAGTGACGCTGGGAGCGGGGATCGTGTTTGGCGTCGTCAAAGGTTCGCTGTATGTCTTTATTGGGGCGATGTTGGGAGCCACCGCTGCGTTTTTGGTGGGGCGCTATATCGCTCGCGATTGGGTGAGTAAAAAGGTGGCCAGCAACGAGAAATTCAAGGCCATTGATGAAGCGATCGCCCGCGAAGGTCGCAAAATCATTTTCCTCATTCGCCTATCCCCCGCCTTTCCGTTTAATTTTCTGAACTATGCCCTCGGACTGACCAAGGTATCTTTGAAAGATTATGTACTGGGCACCACGGGCATTATTCCCGGTACGATTATGTATGTCTATTTGGGCTCGTTAGCGGGCAACCTCGCCACCCTGGGGGCAGGGGAAACGCCTAGCAATCCGACGATTACCTGGACGATTCGAATCATCGCGTTCATCGCCACCGTTGCCGTGACGGTTTACGTGACTCGCATTGCCCGCAAGGCTTTGAAGGAATCGGTCCCTGATGTCAGCGACGAAAATGGCGAGGCGATATCGGCCCAGTGAGCAGGCGGGCTGGTTTCAGAGAGTTCCGGCCCCCGACATCCGCTTGAGTCAGTCTTACCGCGACGCTATCCATAGATTTTCCGTTCTCCGCTCATGACCACCGTGTTTCGCAAAAAATATTTCTGGGTGTTGGTGTCGCTGGGGTTAATTCTGGCGGTGTGTTTGCGAAATTTATCCCTGCTGTTGGACCCCGAAGCCTTGATGGCGGCCTTTGGTGATTTGGGGCCGTGGGCGGCCCCTGCCTTTGTGGCGGCGCATATTTTAGCCACCATGGTGGGTGTCCCCGCGACGCTGCTCGTGCTGTTGGGCGGGGCGAAATTTGGGCTCTGGTGGGGCTCGCTGTGGTCGCTGATTGGGGCCACGGTGGGAGCCACGGCGGCGTTTTGGGTCGCTCGTTATTTGCTGCAAGATTGGTTTCGTCAGCGGTTTGCCCAGCGCAAAATTTACCGCAATATCGACAAGGTGATGGATACCCACTCCTTTAACTGCGTGTTGGCAGTGCGATTTGCCCCCTTGTCGCCGTTTTGCCTAGTCAACTTTTTGTTTGGCCTCACGTCGGCCCCAGTGAATGCGTTTTTTTGGGGTACGTTAATCGGCATTGCCCCCGGTACGGTGGCCTATACGTGGATTGGGCTGGCGGGGTTAGAGGCGATTCAGGGCAAGGGATTGTGGCCGCTGACGTTAGCCATGAGTTTTTTGGGGGTGCTCTCGATTGTGCCGATTTTGCTACGACGTCAACGGCTCGGTTAGTCGTCGGCATCGTCCCGAGCCGTTAAACGGTGTGCAAAGCCCTGGGGGATGCGCGGGCAATTCAACGTGAGTTCGACGAGCAGAAATGCCCAATCAAAAAGCTGCGGCTGAATTGGGAGAGTTATATGCTCAGCTTTGGAAAGGCGATCGAACTGTGTTGCCTGTCCAGCGGCCTCGATCGCCCAATGCGGCAAAAGGACTCGAACCTCAAATCAGTAATTAGGCATAGTTCTGAAAATGGAAAGTGTTCCTCAAGGTAGACGTTATTAGAGTCAGTCTTTTCTAAATTATTTATGTAGGTGAATTAAAGAGGTATTTAATCATTATGGCTATCGAAGATCGAGTAGAAGCAACCGCCAAAAATATTGAAGGCAAAGTTCAAGAAGCGGTTGGCGACTTGACTGGCAACCCTTCTGATGAAGCTGAAGGTAAAGCCAAGCAGGTAGATGCTCAAGCGGAGCACACCAAAGAAAATGTTAAAGACAAAGTCAAGAAAGCAATTGACTAAAACCTTTGAAATTTAGTTAGAGAAAGAGGCGACATGTCGCCTCTTTTTTTTTGATTCTCTGTTCAAGAAGGAATTATTTCATGACATCAGAAGAGTTAATGCGTCTGGCGATCGCCGCGGCCAAACAGAGTCAGACGCCTTTTGGCGCAGTCATTGTGAAAGAGGGTCAGCAAGTCGTTGTGCAGGCGGGCAATACAGTTCAGACAGATCAGGATCCGACTGGTCATGCGGAAGTTAACGCGATTCGACAACTGGCTCAACAATCGGGTCAAGCGGCTCCTGCGGGAACTTATACCCTTTATTCCACCTGCGAGCCCTGCGCTATGTGCGCCGCTACTTGCCTTTGGGCGGGTATTCAGCAGGTTGTTTATGGCTGTGGAGTCGATGATTTTGAGAATAGCAATCCGAATATGATTGACGTGCGCTGTGAAGAGATTTTTCAGAGATCGCCCCAAAAATACCAAATCGAAACTGGCATTTTACGGGATGCTTGCAAGCAGCTTCATGAGGAATTTCCTCTGGATGATTGATGTGTTTGGATAACGAGCGAGCGATCGCCGTGGAGGGCATTGCCCAGTCGAAACAGAATTGATGCCAAGGCTACGGGCGGTTGCGGAAATCTCCCTGGATTAAGGGCGATCGCGGTTGCGGAGCGCTTTGGCTTTCACCGCCAGGTCTCTAAAGAAATCGGTATCGACAATTTCCTTCACCTGCTGGCTGCGCTTGGTTTCATCAATTTCGACCCGCAGGTTTTGGACTTGTAGGCGTAACTTTTCTTCTCGCTGGTGTACCTGAATCGCCATTTTGCGAAAGATGCGAGCGAGTTGACCAATTTCATCCTGGCGATCGCTGGTTTCGCCCAATTGATCGGGGTTGAAGTTGTCAGCCTCAATGTCTGCTGCCGCTTTGGCAATGCCCAAAATGGGTCGCGCAATCAGCCGCTCGGCCAACATCACCGCCACGATCGCGATGCCGCCAGTAAAGATCACCACCCCAGCCAGTAGCCGCCGCTTGTTGCGATTAATAGCCGCCGTATAGGTCGATTCAGGAATGACCGTGCCGACCATCCAGTCCAGTTGGCCCATGGGGGTAAGAGCAATGTGATAGATTTCGCCCGTGTCAGATTCCTTGAACACAAACCGCTGCCAAGCCTCCAGATTACTGAGGTCAAATTCTTCCGCTTGCAGGGTGTCACTGGCGTATTGCAACAGGGGATTTTGCACCTCCGTGAGCTGAGTCAGTTGCGCATCGGTATCCCCAGCGGTTTGGTCAGGGGTCACTTCGGCCTTGTCAGTGGAGGCAATGAGTTCGCCCTGGGAATTGACGATGAACGTTTCACCGGGGCGATCGCCCTGGAGCTGCTCTAAATAGTCGGAGAGTTGGTTCAGTTCAATGCCGACCCCAATTACGCCCAATAGTTCACCGTCCGCCTTAATCGCCTTCGTTAGATCGACCCCTGGTGTTCCCGAAGAGCGGTACACATACACCGTCCACGATCGCTGATCGGGGGCCGCCGCTGCCCCCTGATACCACGGTCGGTCGGGCGCATAGTAGGACGGATTCATTTCGAAACTTTTGCGCTCTAGCGGCGTTAAGACCGCATCCTGAATGGCGTAACTGTTGACGTTGCTCTGGGTCGTCTCCGTGTCAGGATCCCAATCGCGATTGTGAAAGTGCAACTCCCCATTGGCGGTGCGCTGCGCCCCCAAAAAGTCGCCGTTGGCGTCGCCATATTGCACCCAGGTAAAGGCCGGGCTCGCAGCCAGCACATTTAAAAAGAAGAACTCGCGGTTTTCCTCGTCAGACAAGTCGAGCAGGTTCCGGTTGAGTCCGGCTTCGATAAACTGCTGCGCCGACTCGGCATTGCTAAACAGCCGTTCCACCTCTTTTGAGGTGCCCACGGCGATTTCCTTATTCGTTTGGTCAACGATGGTCTGAATGTTGCGCCGCGACATCCAAGCCCAGGGCACGTAAACCATGGCGGCAGTTGCCGTCACCGTCAGCAACATAGCGCTAACGAGCGTTGCTTTGAGTCCCAGAGAGGGCCGTCGTTTAGATAACAGAGCAGCAATGCGGGTCATGATGCAGAACAGTGATGGTTGTAAGCAGTCGGTGGGTCGGGGCGGCCCCGGCTTGGCCCTAGCCAGTTGGTAAAAGCGGGGCGATCATCCGTCAGTCGCCGCTGGGGCTGCCAACATTGCAGATCGTCCTTCACCGTTGAATGGTCGTCTGAATAATCGTCGCGAGCTGGGCAACGGGCCGATCAGCGATCGCCGATGAGGTGCCCGACTAACAACGTAGTTCTAGCTTTCCCGAATTTCAGCGAGACTCCATCGTGAGACTAGCGTTTGAGGGTAAAGTCCAGGGGCAATCTTCGCTAGACTTTATGGGAAATTCAGAAAGCAATTGCCTGGAGCCCGCCCTCTCAAGGTCGTTTGTTACTGGACAACTCACCCTGGTGACAATGCCAGATCGCCACGTTTTGATGGCACAAATTGAGATGGCACAAATTGAGCTACAGCTCCCGGTCAGCTACCGTAGAGGCAGCCTGATGGAATCGGTGCGATTTGCCCCGGCGCGATCTCGTATCCTCAAACTTCCCCATGATTGTCAGGAAATGCGATGGCTTTAGCCCATGCCATTTTAGTCGCTCTGCTCGACAGCCCCAGCAGCGGGTATGACCTGGCGAGACAGTTCGACGGTACAGTCGGCTTTTTTTGGCAAGCCAGCCATCAGCAAATCTATCGCGAACTAGCAAAGCTCGAAGCCAGCGGCAGCATCCAGTCAGAAACAGTACAGCAAGCAGCTCGCCCCAACAAAAAGCTGTACGCTGTTACCGATCGCGGCATCACGATGCTGACCGAATGGCTACACACCCCCAGCGACCTCAGCCCCATCAAAGACGATCTGCTGGTCAAACTGTTTGGCGGTCACCTAGTCGAGCCCGCCGTCCTCTTGCAAGCGCTGCGCCAACACCGCAAACAGCATCAGACTCGCCTGGTGGAATATCAGGCGATCGAGGAGCGTTTCTTTCCCGATGTCGAGGCGTTATCGCCCAAAGCGCTATATCAGTACCTCACCCTGCGTAACGGCATCCAGTACGAGCAAGGCTGGCTGAAATGGTGCGAGGAAGCCCTATCGACGTTGCAGCCCTTAGCGATTCCCAGCACGGATGAGTAAGTGGTACCGCGATCGCGACAATCACGCAGCCTCCGTAAAAACCCGCAAAAACCTTCTGATATGCAAAACTTGTTTTGAAATAAAAAATAGGGAAGCCCTGTAGCGGCGGGCAGCGGCACAGGAATACTGAAATCCTCTTGTCGTGGGAATTTAGCGGGATGACTGAAAATGGCAGTCCATCCCTCTGCTCACGAACAGCCTGACTCAGTTTGATGCGACAGGATTTTATATTCCTGCTGCTTTTGTGAAGAGAGAACAAAGTGTTGAGTTACACCGTTGTTATACCGAGACCACCCCGATAGATTCAATGTGTCCACAAACATTTGCGTGTAACTACTGGCAGCGCCGAACCATAAAGAGCCCTTCCTTTGATTCAAGCGTCTACCCATCTGACTGAAATCTTAGAAATATTTCTAACCCTCGCCTGGGTTGCAGATGTTCAAGGCTCTGCCAAGGATCTATCAATATTCGTCTCTAATTTACTTTGCGGATATTCACGCAATTGCCCTTTAGCTCAAGGAAAACAATGAAAAAACAACTTTCGCTTTTAGCAGCTTCTTCTTTGCTAGCAGCCGGTGCTTTAGCGGTATCTGCAATCGATGCATCAGCATTAGATTTGACTGGCAATGTAACTTGCAGCACATCTAATCTTGTGGGCTCTTCCGCTTGCGAGGGTGCATTTGAAGGCAACAACAGCAATCAGGATCTTGATGGCCTGTTCGGCATTGCTGACTGGGGTAATGAACTTTTCAAACTTGAGAATGGTGCTACTTCCAATGGGCCTCTAACTGTGACACCAGCTGGTGGCACCTCAGGTAACTGGTCAATTACTCAATCCTACCTTGATGGGATTGACGACCTCATGTTTGTGATTAAGGGGGGTCCGACTTTCAGCGCCTATCTATGGGATGGCCTTACTACTAGCGGCACTTGGAATACTGACGGCATTGAAAAAGGCAATGGCACTGCTGGACCTGGTCTTTCCCACTTCTCTATTTATTCTGTTCCGCGCACAACTGAGCCGCCTGTTGAGACTGTTCCTGAGCCTGCGGCAATGGCTGGGTTGCTGGCTGTCGGTGCGGGTATCGTCGTCAACCGTCGTAAAAAGGCTCAGTAAGCGTAAGCCTGCTCAGCTGTTTGGTTCTAATTTGCACATCTGAATAAAACTTGCACAATAGCTTTCTAGCAATCCTGAGCGATCGCTAGAAAGCTTTTTTCATGGTGAGCTAGAGAGCAGCACCTTGAGCTTTTGCTCGTGCCGGAATTGCCGGGGTCAGCTAATCGGCATGAAGCTGGGGGGCTCGTTGTGGCGAGCGATCAATAGTAGGTCGGGCGTCCGTGTTTTTACGTAGGCTGATGGCGTTGACTTTGGCATCGGGTCACTGGCCAGGGCGCACGGTAAATGTCTACTTGCTTGGCGCTGCTAGTTTTTACGGTTTACATCACTTATCAGTACGAGCCGTTCCTTTAAATTACGGAGTCCGTACATGAAGAGGCTATGTGAACTGCGCGTATTCATTTACACCTGGAATTCGTCAGGATAGCTTTGATTTGTGACGGGAGTGCATAGGCTTCGTCTACAAGATTTTTGAGGATTATATTGACATGCTAAAAGCAACTTCATTGGCGATCGCTGCCGCAGCAGCAGGAACCCTCATCGCCGGAATGCCCGGTTATGCCCAGGTTGACTACTCTCAAGACAGCTTTACCGACGGTATTGAATTGAATCGAGTCGGTAGCACCTCTGCCTTCGAGCTATTTGGTACGGGTTACGTCCAAAAGGGGAGCCACCTCTTTGTTGGGATCAATAGTAATTTGCAGTTGGGGGGGCAGCCTGGCTCTGTCTTGGGTGGGTCAATCGCCTGGGGTGATATGTTCTTCAACTTCGCCCCTGACAAAACCTTTAACGACGCTCTGGCCAGTGGCGATGTTTATGGCGTTCGTTTTGAAGAGAAAAATGACTCCTCGGTTAGTGGTCTTGGTTTGTTTAAAGTGGATAGCACTAAGAGTGTGGCTAGCCAAAATAGTGGCTTTAATAGCTTGCAGGCTTATCTCAACAACAGTGTCACCAAAAATGAAACCTTGGGCGATGTGTTTGACCTGAACGACAGCAGCTTTAATTATCTGCCGAAGACGGGGGGCGGTGGTGCCAGTACCCAGAGCCTGATTAGTACGGTTGATGGCAACAAGCTCAGCGATGTGCAAGTGTTAACCGCTTCTGAACTGAGTGCTGAGGGCTTTGATTTCGATAGTAATCTGGGCCAGACCGGATCGGAGACCTACGGTTTCAAGTTTGACATTTCTAACTTGCCGGGGGGCAGCTTTATTGCCCACCTGTGGGCTGAGTGCTTCAACGAAGGGACGGCCTTTGAAGGCGAGATTGCCTCAGTTCCCGAACCGACTTCGGCACTGGCATTGGCCGTCGTAGGCGGTGTGGCTTGGGCACGCAAGCGCAAGGGCAGCAACGCTTAAGCGATCGCGTCTCCTTGACTTCATAAATGTGTTTGTGTCACCGCCGCCAGCGATCAATGGATCACTGGCGGCGTTTTTGCTTGGCAGAGATGCCCCACTGTGGCCGCCTCTGGTGGCAGTCAGGCCCCCCAGTCCACCCCACAGACAACGACTTCGGTGCAACCCAGACTCAACGCTAGTCACATCGATACCATCAGGGCTGCTTAGGGACTTGCGCGCAAAAAAGATCCCCATAAACCGAGTTTCGACTGCGCTCAACTCTCGATACTGGTAGGCTGAGCGCAGTCGAAACCGGATTGAACGGGTACTTTATTCAGTTGCAGCTCCCTTAGCGCGTCCGGATGCGAATTGCGTGCATAGCAGACCGTAACAAACAACTGCGCCCGGATGGGACTCACTGTCAGTAAGCTAGGCTAGTAATAGACGAAGACGAAAGCGATCGCCCCCTGTGACTCAGTGTTAAGTGCCTCAAGTTGGCGCTGGGGCGTCATTGCCCATCGGAATTGAGGAGCAGACCCATGAAGACCGCCATCAAGTCTACCGTTGGTGTACTGGCTGCGGAATCGCTAGAAACCTGTCTGCAAAGGGCGGAAAAGTACGAAATCCCAGTGGCGCAAAATACTGACCCCGAGGACTTACATCAGATGCGGGTGCAGTTGCGACGCTTGCGCACGGCTATGCAGGTCTTTGCGCCCAGTTTGCAATTGCCCAAGGGAGCCCGCGAGGCCCAAGTCGCCCAAGTCGCCAGAAAGCTGGGCAAACAACGCGACCTCGACGTGATCGGGATGACCTTGCAAACGCAGTTTGCGCCCGATTTGCCCGACCATGAGCGGGCCATGCTGGACACCGTACTGCAGCGGTTAGCCAAACGGCAGAAAAAAGCCCATCGGCGGGTCAAAAAAGAGTTGCGGGGCAAGCGTTACAAAACCCTCAAATCGGCTCTGTATAAATGGACAGCAGATCCCGATTGCAACGCTACCGCTCGCCTCAGCCTCGATGCGGTGTTGCCGGATTTGATGCTGCCGCTGGTCAGTCAACTGTGGCTGCATCCGGGGTGGTTGCTGGGCACCAAAGTGACACGGGGCACCTTTAAACCCGATACTGGCCTGAGTGTCGAGAGCGTCGATGCGTTAATGATCGATCGCAACAATACCTTGCATAGCCTGCGCAAACAGGTGAAGCGAGTCCGGTATCAGTTGAAATTTGTGTCAGAGCATTATGGCGATCGCTTAACGGCTGATCTGGAGCGATTCGCTGACCTACAAGATGTGTTGGGGGCGCTGCAAGACAGTCTGATACTTGAAGACTTTTTGGCAGCGACGCGATCGGATTGGTCCAGCCAACTCCCCACGTTGAAATCACTATTGGAGGACAGTCGTCATCGGGCTTGGCAGCAATGGCAAGCCCACCAGGCTCATTTTTTGACGACGAAAAACCGGAATGCCCTCCGTCAGATTTTATTGACACCTGGCGCAGCGGCGACCCAGTCGCAGACCCAAGCCACCGCCACCAAGGCTGCCAAGTCATCGGCAACGGCACCCGCCTCGCCAAAGACTCAAGCATCCACAACTCGTAAATCTCGGTCAAAAACCACCCCCTCTCGCAAATCAGACACACCGAAAAAATCACCCAAACCGGACAACAACGGCAGCACTGCAGCGGACAATTAACCCCCACTCTCACGCCTGGCAACCCCACCAACCGAAACTGATGTCGTTGAATGCTAGGGGACTTGCGCGCAAATAAGATCTCCATAGACCGAGTTTCGACTCTGCTCAACTCTCGATACTGGCCGGTTGAGCGAAGTCGAAACCGGATTGAACGGGGACTTTATTGAGTTGCAGATCCCTGAGCTGTGAGTGTGTGCCCGGCAAATTCTCAGGGCTGAGCGCACTGTTCACCATGATGGTTTGGAAAATTTGTGGGTTGACCGATTCCTCTGCGCGAGTATTTACGAATCGGTTCTGACTGTTAGTGACTGAAGGTTCTGGCCGATACATTTAGCCAAAAGTCTTGCTGGCAGAGATGTTGAAGTCTGAGGCAATTATTTCGAAGCCAAAGAATATTTCACCAGTGTGAATTTTGCGTAAAGATTCCATGAATTAAATCAGATAAGTTCAGGCAACGGATTGTGTAATTTCACCCAGGGTCATAGCATCCTTAGTGGTGCAGAAAAGTCCTGAGAGTATTGATGTAGCTAGATTCTCAGATTGAGAAGGGGAGCCATCTGTGAG
>NZ_JACSWC010000438.1 GCF_016888165.1 Halomicronema sp. CCY15110
ATGCTTCCTAAATCACCATTCAAGATGCTTCCTAAATCGCCGTTGAGGATGCTTCCTAAATCACCATTCAAGATGCTGCCTAAATTGCCGTTGAGGATGCTTCCTAAATCACCATTCAAGATGCTTCCTAAATCGCCGTTCAAGATGCCATCTAAATCACCGTTCAAGATGCCATCTAAATCGCCATTCAAGATGCTATCCAGGTCGCCGTTGAGGATGCTTTCACCAGTCAAATCGCCGCCACCAGTTGTTGTCGTGGTCGGTTCAGGCAAATTGCTAGGAGATTCGCCTGCGTTCTCTCCTGGGTTCTCTGGGGCATCTTCCGGGGCAACTAAGGTCTGCGCTTCGGCAACAGGCGCAGTGACGCCTACTCCGATCGCGAAGGCCATCGGCAAAGTGACTGAAACCCAGCCAATGCCCTTCATCCAACGTTGAATATTCATCGAGCCCTCCTGAACTTTGCTTACTAAAACTGCTTATCAAAACTCTTTAAACACCTACCTTTGCTTGCTCAGCAGGAGCCTCAGCCAGCTCAGGTCGTAACTGATTAGCCTCCTGCTGATACTTCTCAGCCAGCTTCGCGATGCCAGCGCCGTTCTGAATTGCCTGAGTGTAGTCCTCAGCAAATTCATAAGTCGCCCTGAGTTTGTTGCCCCGCAGTTGACCCAGCTTCATCGCCCGCACCTGCTGCTCGTCGGGGTTATTGGCAACAGTGGCAATCTGCACGGCACCGGGATAGTACCGGGCATAGATGCTGTGGCCGTCGATATCCACTAGCCAGTTGGAATACAAGCCCGACCGTTTGGGATAAAAGGCTTCTGAAGCGTTGCGAGCGATAATCGTGCGCTCATAGTTGAGCAGATTCACGAAACTGTCGATCGCAACCGCCTGGATGCGGCCCACCATCTTGACGTTCATGTTCTGCATAATTTTGGGGCCAGATTCCGATTTCATGATGGTGTCCGGGTCTTGCGCGGAGAGGAACACCTCAATTCCCGCCTTGGCCCCGTTCGCACACAGCCGCCCAATCAGTTGCGCAATCGTCTGATACTCAAAGAGAATGGGCGACTCATCAATAAAGAAAATGGACTTGGGACTACCCAGCGCCCGACGCAGCGCCGCCGAGTACGCACTTAAAGACAAAATTGCCGCTTCGTTCTCATTACTGAGGTTGCGCAGGGCAAAAACGAGCAGTTGCGCGTCAGTGGGGAACGAACTGGGCCGACCGATCGCTTTGCCAATTCTGGAATTTAGCCAGTAATTGAGCTGCAACTTGATTTGACCCAACGCCGCCTCAATTTCAGGCCCCGCCTTATGCTCTAAATCCAGATTTTCATGGGTGCAGAACCCGATGAAATCGTGCAGTGTCGGCGTGTTATCCCATGCCGCAGAACCATATCCGGCAGCTTCTGCGGCAGCATAGCGCTCTCGAATCGCTGAATCTTTGAAATAGCGATTGAGCGCCCGCCCCAACAAACTGCGGATTGTCTGCTCTAGGAGCACCTGCCCTTCAGTTGAGGGCAACACCATTGTGACTAGAGCTGACTCCAGGAACGCTTTATAGTCCTGAAAACGCTCCTCTTTTTGTTCAGCCGATAGCCCCGACAGGTTGGGCATCTCCATGAGGTTGTTACTCTCGCGCCCAATGTCAAAGTAGGCCGCGTTGGGTTCTAAGAACTTGGCATAGTCGGTAAAGGTGGAGGTACCGTCCGGTTTGGGATAATCCAAACAGACGATGGGATAGCCATGCGCCAAGAACTGCGACATCATCCCAGAGACCGCAACTGATTTCCCGGAGCGGGTCGTCCCAAAGACGGCAATGTTGCGGTGCTCTTTAACGAAGTCAATCCGAATTGGACTCCCGCCCTCATCGGCAATCAGCTCAAACCCCGTTTTGCTAAGCTGCCGCGTCTGGGTCAGCGGCATTAGGCCAGGGGCTTCGTTACTGAGGTAAGTCATCTGGCGGTTGTAGGGAGAGCCCAGCAGCTTTTCCCAGGCCAGCAAGGGATAGCATTGCAGCCAGTATTGCCAAGCCAGCTCTTTTTCGCGAGTCACCTTAGCGGGCTGAATGAAAGACTCTGCCAACTGCCGACAGGCTTCATCCAGCTTCACCTTCGACTTACGATGCACCAAAAATACGGTCGCCACCTTGACCGGAATAGAGCCCTCAATAATTTGAGCCGTGGCATCAACCGTCTTCTGAGTTCGCAGCGATGCCGAAACGTCAATGCTTCTATTGTCGGCAGCACTGAGGGCGGCATTATTGCTCTGCTTAATCAACCGCTGCATTTGGGTTTTGACCAGCGCGGCATTCGCCGCCGTCACCTGACAAATGATCTCGGTGTCGATGAAGCTAGGCCGACACATCACATCCCACAGATACCGGAGTTGCGATCGCATGTTGGCAAACCCGGCTGGCTTGCTGGTGAGCGTCATGACGCCAACATGACGGTCTTTGACCTTCACCCAAGTTCTGTCAGCTTCGGGAACGCGGGATTGCCCCCCTTCTCCTTGCACCAGCAGAGACTTGACATCAATTTCGCTGGTGTAGCGCTCGTGGATATGCTTGCCATCAAAGACGATGGGATTGGGCACCGCAGGAGCATTGCCCACGTTAAAAACGCGGTATATGTTACGCCACAGAGCATCGGTGGATAGGGGTTTTATATCGAGCCCCATCTTGGCATCCAGCAAGGATTCGTACAGCAGGTACCGCTCAAAGACGTTGCGAAACATCTCCTCGAATCGCCGCCGCTCAACCTGCTCACCCTTCCCCTTAAAGCGCTCCCAGGCCGTGACGAGCTTTGCCAGCATTTTTTCAATCACATCGGCATCAGCATCAGTCGGATCGTCGCCCCCGATGGTGACGCTGCAATAGATATTGAGCTGCTTGACCCGCCGCACCCCTGATTGAGCCAGCTCTTTAACTCGCTTCTTTTCGCTCATTAAAATGAGCTTCAATTCTTGAGATGGAGCATTGGCGATGAGTTCGTCTAACTCTGCCTGCCGATCGCTGTCATCAGCAAAGCTGGTGAGGTGAAACGTCAACATGCTGCCCGAAAAGAGTTCCTTCAGCCCTGATTCAACCTTTTCGAGCGTCGGCAAAACTTGGTCAGGGCGCAGAGTGTCGTGGATGCCTTGGCAGGAAAAGCCGAACACTAAACGGTAGGCATTCCGGCGTGAGAGCAACGCCGCACCCACATCACGCCCCTTAGTTTGGAACTGGACGAAGCCGCGCAGGGCGCAGAAGTCCTCAAACGCTTGGACTGTTTGTTGCTTCTGTCGATTTTTGGCAAACAGCTTAACTTTTTGCTTGCCCAGCTTCCTATCTTTGCTCATGGCTCTAAAAATCAGTTCTAATGCGCTTGGGGCGACGCGATCGCTTCTGCTTTCGGTTGCGTTTACGCTTTGCTTTTTTTGGGTCCCTAGACTGCCCAGGGTCTAGCGGGCTGGAGTAATGTAAGTTGCCGTACAGCCAATAGGGAGTTGAATGAAATTTCGATAGGAAGCGGCTCGCGTCGCTCCCTGTGAGAATCCACCAGGTCGCCATCCCCCAGCAAATACTCAGAATCGTGATGATCCAACTTAGGCCCAGGATGCGGTTGGCAACAATAACATTTGCCAACGCAATCACCGACCAGGGAATGAGTTGATCTGCCGGGATGGGGCCAAAACTCGGCTTTAGGTTCAGCGCCCCATTCACTTGAATGAAATCGTCTGGATTTCGTACCGCCATCATCAAAAGCCTGTACGTGGAAACTCAGTTATCGAGATGAAAAGGCCAACTCGATAACCGTGACTGAAACGGCCAAAGACCTATGCGCCAACAACCAGTCCAGTTAAAACATCTGCGACTACGACAGCCACCACCACAATCAGGGGAGCCTTTGCTAGCTGCTGCCAATCGTCATCGTTGCGTCCGGCGTTGATGACGCGAATCAGAGAAACGGCGATATATAAAAGGAACAATGCGCGGAGTACGCCAAATATGATGGGGACAGTTTCACCCGCCGCATCACCGAAAGTTGTTGTAAAGAACTCTTCTGCTGCACCAAAAAATTGGGCGTAAGCATTGCCGTTCAGCCCCCCCCACAATGCCACCCCAAACAACAGCGCAGCGACTATCCGCATGTATTGGCGGCGGTCAACTTTGTCAGCTATCTGCTGAATCGTCGGATTCGACCGTCCTGCGTAACCGATCGCCAGTTTCGCCGCACCCAAGAAACCAAGACCGATCATTAGAGCGGACGCACTTACCGTCAGGTACACGGCTGCAATTCCGCCCATCACGCAATAGGGCAGAAAACGACTCAGCCGATGCGAGACCTTGCTTTGCTGTAGATCGCCAGTAGTTACCAAATACATATAAGTAATCCTCCATGCCTACAAGCAGACCGTATCAAGCAGATGTCTCTGAGTTGTTACCTTTCGATAGTTTTATGTAAACTTATGTCAAGTTGTGTCCGACCAAGATGAAGCGAAAGTTTTAGGATACGTAAATTATTGCCTGCCAAACATGGAGGCAGAAGCAGTAAAATCACGTAGTTTAGTGCATTTATGCAACTCTTCTAGGAGCGGAAAGGATAACAATGCGCATACTCTTGGTTGAACAAGGAAACGGTTTAACGGCTTTGAGGGAAACTTTCTTCTCTCGCGATCTGGAAATCAACCAGTGTGAACCATATCAGTCTATCCCGCTAATACATAGGGATCAGCCAGATGTAGTCGTCATTGACACAGAGACGTTTATAGCTTTACCAGCTTTCTTTTCACGCCTAAAAGAACTATACATAACGCCAACCACAGGAGGATATTATCCCGTCATGATTGGTGTAATTCCTCGACAGTCTAGGATCCATTCTGAGTCCCTTTATCTTGACCTTGGGTTTGATTTAGTCTTTCAAAAACCTATCGAAAGCCAGATCTTTTTTTCCCGACTTGCTGCGTTAGATCGCAGAATTGGGATTGGTAAAGCAACACTGATGTCATCGCACTTACTGATTAATACAGAAACCCAGGACTGTTATATAAAAAGTGCTCATGGCACCCTCTTTAAAGAATTTCGGGTTAGCCCCGTTCAGTTTTCTATCTTGAGGCTATTCATTCAGTCTCCGCGCAAGATATGGAGTCGTGATGAAATCGTGGCGAATCTAATCAGGGAGCCAGATGAGGTCGGCGATAGAGCGATCGACAAGACGGTTTGCCACTTGCGCAGGAAGCTAAAAAGTAACCTGAAAACAGAATGGAGGCTAGAACCAGGATATAAATATCCCTTCATCCAAACGCAAGACGGTGTTGGCTATTACTTCTTCGATGCCGTGTCGCTCCCTAGCGACGACATCAACCATTTGACCGACTCAAACATCTTGGACAACTATCATCGTCAGGCGACGCTCACGATGACGAGCGTATAGATGTCTAGACCAGTTTAAAGTCGCCCTAAAAAATGAGGATAACTTGTCCCTCAATTTGGTCTGCTTCGATCGCTCCCAAAAAGCGCGAGTCATAGGATTTTTCCCGGTTATCACCCAGTACAAAATAATGATCAGCAGGCACCTTAACCATGGGATAGTCTTCAGTTGCAGCAGTAGCGTAGTCCTCTTCAATGACAACTCCGTTGACAACTAACTGACCCGATTCAATCGCTACGGTATCACCTGGAATAGCCACAACTCGCTTGATGAACCTTACAGCCTCACGATCGCCCAGGCCGTAACGAAAACCTGTATCAAACTGTACAAGGTCACCTCGCTGAGGACTCTGGCTCAATTTATTGACCAACACTCGCTCATCCGCTTTGATTGTGGGCTCCATTGAGGGAGTCGGCACCACATTGATCGGAAAGAGTTGCCGGAGCAGCAAGAATAGCACTACGCCGGGACCACCAATCCATACCGTATCCATCCAGCTATCTCGAATGATGGCCTTGCCTTTTGAAAAGGTTGCCATGGTGCTACCCCCGAATAGCTGACGCGAAATCCTCAACCTTTTGCTCCAGCGTCATCACCGTGAGTTCTAGAGCCTTTAATGATTCAAGCTGCGCCGCATTTAGGGATCTCTGGGATAAGACCTCGCAGAGTTCAGAAAGTTCTTCTGCATTTCCCAACAAGTCTTGAACGAGAACAGGGGTGGAATATTCAAAGCCATCTAACGGCGAACTATCCAGACCCATTTGCTTGGAAATGGCATTTAGTGCGGCCTCAATCTGGCTGATTCTGTGGTTATCGCAGTAGTGGCCCTTCATCAAACCCGCGCACCTCCGAGAACTACTTCATCAAGATATCGAGTAGATGTCTCTGAGTTGTTCCCTTTTCTCCCTGAGAGCGAAAGATACCCCCCAGGGGGATTTGACATGAGAAAATCCAAGTACTAGTTTGAGAGATCAGGTTAAAAATAATAATCATGAACAATTTGATTATGAGAAAAGCTAATACAATCAGCTTGAGACATGCTCTTGAGTTAACTCTTAAAGAATTTCAAATTTCTCGCGCCTCAATTACACAGGCCAGTGGCATTTCTGAAAGCAGCTTATCCCGGTTCCTGGCAGGAAGTACCGATTTAGGGACAGAGCGTCTGCAAAAAGTGCTCAATGGACTGCCGATAGAAGCCCAATCATTTTATTTTGCGCTACTCAATCCCGGAGGGAGAGACGGAAAAGGTCAAACGACACACAAAGAAACAATAACGCTTTTACAGAAGCACCTTATAGCCTGTACTCAAGACGAGTACATGGATATACTCAGAGAGGTTATCCAATCGCGCCAAAAAATCGTGGCTAGACAGCCTTAACGAGTTATGAACTACCCCGCCTTTTGAGAAGGCGGGGTTTCCCCTGCCTTCGAGCGAGATTTTTGGCGCTTCTTCGCCCCAAGTTGCTTCATGCTGTTGCAATCAGTAGAGCTTGGCGACTCTGCGCTTGACGTTAGGCCAAGTTCCTGGCCCCGTGCCCAGATCAAGTTGACCTGGGCAGCATTGACATCTCTATCCTCGACATGACCACATGCCGGGTTAGAGCAAACATGAACTCTATCCTTCAGCGTCTTAGGTGTCAGTTCCCAGCATTCCGCACATCGCTGTGATGGCTTGAGCGGCTGGGTGGGGGATTCAAGGTGAAACCCACCAGCCTCTGCTGACTTGTAATCCAGCATTGGCCCGACCATGCCAAAGCCAACAGACAGGATGGAACGGTTCAAGCCTGCTTTTTGCTTTTTCCGTTTTCCCTTTTTGGCTCTGGCAGTCATTCCCTTGACGTTGAGTTTTTCACCGGCAATCAGGCTATTACGGCGAACTGTATCGCTGGTGAGTTTGTGTAGCCAGTCCATTCGCTGGTTGGCTACCTTTCGCTTGATTCGACTGAGCCGCCGAATCGCTTTACGCCACCGACTGGAGGCTTTCACACCTTTCTTCCGGTCGGGCTTGCGCTTTCTGCGAAGACTTTTGGATGCGGCCTTTACCTGGGCATCTCCCTCTTTGATGAAGTCAGGCTTAGCAACCTTTTCCCCATCCGAGAACGTGACCGCATCCTTGCAACCCAAGTCATATCCGACTGCCCCAGGCCCAGTTTCTCGAACGGGCACACACTCTACCGTGATAGAGGCATACCACTTGTTCACGCTGCGTCGGTAGACAATCGTGCAAGTGGTTGGCAACCCCCAGGTTCGAGCCTTGCCGCGCATCCGAATCTTGCCCAGATTCGTAATCTGTAGTTGACCATGCTTGCCATCGGTCAGGGCTTTCCAACTCTGCTTGTCAGGGAAGGTCCAGCCCGAATACTGGCGGATGGACTTGAACTTGGGGTACTTACTCAGTCCCTTGAAAAATCGTTGAAACGCAAAATCGACTCGCTTCACTGTTGCCTGCAAGGCATGACTACCGAGTTCGTTGTACTCGGGCCAGCACTCTTTGAAGGCAGGCAACAGGTTTTGCTGGTCGATATAGCCAACGGTCTTCTTGCTGACTTTGTAAGTCGTGATTCGATGCTCCAGGCAGGCATTGTAGAGGTAGCAATGCAACCTCCGCCACTCAAACAGCGTTTGCTCTTGCTGCCTGGTGGGATAAAGCCTGAATGTGACACGACGAGTTACCATGTACTAATCATGCCTTAGTCGAACATGCTATGCAAGAGTATAGAAAAGGTGCTCACAGTGTTTTTAGTATTGTGTCGCACACTTATTTTGTGACAGCTTACCGGAGAAAATGCCTAACCCCAGTCATGATTGGCCGGATTGCAGAAGTGACGGCCCGGATCTGCGTCATTAATGACTGCATCCAGCTTGAATGTGATGGTGAGGCCGACCAAGTTCATTTCATGCTGGACTTGCATCCTAAGATTGCACCATCCACGCTGTTGGGCAGCATGAAGGCGGCAAGCAGTCGAATCCTCCGAAAAGAGTTTGAGCCTGAGTTGCGCCCTCACTTCCGAAACTGGAAAAAGGGTCTGTGGGGCGACCAGCTTTATATTCGTTCCGCTGGCGGTGCTCCGCTCGAAACGTTGAAAGCGTACATCAATGCTCACTCTCGCGGCTCTAAGTAAAGTGGCCGACTCAGGGGCATCGAACCCCTTCGTCTGCCCGCTATCCTGCCCCGCCCTATAGAGGACGGGGATAGCCGCGATTTAGTTCTCTCTCCAACGGTCGTTTTTCTCTCACGACTCATCCTATTGATCCAATGCTAGGGTCGGGTTCTGTAAGGATGCCTCGTAAATAACTGCCAAGAGGTCAAGCTGCTCGGCTTGGCTACATCTATAGCAGTAACTAGCAACCAGCGCAAAGAAAGCATCTCGAACCGACCTTTGATCTTCAGTGTCTTCCTCAAAGCTGACATCCGCGCCTTGAAGCATGCCGTTTCCATTGAATAGGATCGACAAGAAGTAGTCATACTGTTCTCGGTCTAAGGCAAACACTAGCGCCTCGAAAGTAGAAAGGTTAATCGACCTACGAGAGTTCATGAACTCTGAAAGAGTACTCTCGCCAATTTGTGCCCTTGCAGCGAACTGGCCCGCAGTAGTGCCGATTTTATCTTTCAATGTGAACCTTAGCGCGGCCTGGAGACTGACTCGAAAGAGTTTGTCTCCACTATCACTACTGTCCATAGGAAGCTTAGTGCCCTCTAAATCCTTCTACATAAGATAGGCGCAAGTGGGGGGCAATAGCAAACCCTCTTACTTCCCGAAAACGCGCATATTTGCCTACCCATCCCCCCGGCCTAGCCAGCGAGATCGATTAGATTTATTGATCGATCTCGCTGGCTAAGCGGTAACATACGGCTAAGAAGGATTCTAATACACGAAAAATTGCACGGAATAAGTGCAGCTGAGCGAGGAAAGCATGGACAGTACATAGCAAGATCCCCTGACGTTGAAACGTCAGGGGATCTAATAGGAAGGATGGTGGGCCGCCTTTCTTCCGAAGTAACTAAAGTTTGACTGAATTTAGTCTTGCTGACTGAATTGAGCCTCACTTAGCTGTTTTTATATTAGCAGCTAGGCAAATTTTGCAACATATTTTTTGCGGAATCTCAGGAGGCTCAAGGTTCTAGTCAGCCTATAACCTTGACTCCTTATGAACTGCCCTGGCGAAGAGAATGCTTCGTTGTTGCCTAGATCTGAAGACGGGCAACAACTCCTCAGTATTTTTGGCAATTATCTTTGGGAAACGCTGGAGTCCCCCAACGCGGCTCCAGCTCGATGGTGCACCTTAAACTACGAACAGCGCCCACGATCGCTGTGGCGCGACTGGCTAGATCCTCACAAGCTAGTTGGCGTTAGGTTCGGCCATACGACTAAGTATGCGCTGATTGATCTCGACACACTCGGTCGCTACTGCAACGCCGAGGCTGTTACGGCTATCAAGGATGCCTTGGAGACGATTGGCATTGCTCGCACGTTGCCTATTAGCTCCAGCGTTAGCGGCGGGCTGCATGTTTATATTCCTCTGCCTACAGAGGTTCCCACCTTTGATTTAGCCTGCGTTGTCGAACAATGCCTGATTGCTCAAGGGTTTGAGATTGAGAAGGGCCACCTCGAAATCTTCCCCAACACGAAGACTTACGGCGTTGACAAATTCATTGAGTACAACGGTCATCGGCTCCCACTCCAGCCGCAGTCAGGCTCCTGCCTGCTGGATGATGACCTCAATCCGATAGGCGATCGCCTCTCTGTGTTTTTCGCAAACTGGGATTGGGCTGCACAGGGACAGGACATGGAGATGCTGCGGGCAGCACTACCGCATGGTCGTGAGGCGCGGAAGCAGGTATCTCGCAGGCGCAGGCTCTCAAAAACAGCGACCGCATGGAAAGCGGATTTAGACGATGAGATTGCCCAGGGCTGGACCGGGCCAGGACAAACCAACCGATTAATCAAAGCGATTGCCGAGCGGGGGCGCGTTTTTGAAGGACTAGATGGTTCAGACCTGGTGACTTACATCGTTGATGTCGCTACCAGTTCTCCCGGCTACGAGCAATACTGCGGCCATCAACCTGATATCTATAAACGCGCGAGGGAGTGGGCTCGATCGATCCCCAATCTCTATTGGCCCTACGGCACTAGGGAGAAGCCCAAGCCGCCGCCAGGAGGCAAAAACGCTGTAAGAGCCGCCGATGCCCGTCGCCGCATTGCTGAGGCGATCGCAAAAATTCGGGACAGCGAACCCATCACGACAATCCGCAACTTCGCCCACCGCATCGCCGAGGTTGCTTGCAGCAGCGTAAAAACGGTCTACAAGAACGCGGATCTCTGGCATCCCAATGAAGTGTCTGTAACAGCAGAGCCGATACAGGTTTCAGTCGAGGCGGCGATGGAATTATCCGCTCCCAAACCTGAACCCGATCCACCAAACCCTGATAAACAGCAGGTGTTACACACCAGGGGGGGGATAATGAAGCGTGATCTTCTTGAGGTTGGTGCGGAAGAGAAAAATATTAACAACAGGGGGGTCCGGGGGGATTTTTGGGGTTTGCCACAACCGGAACCGGAACCTTCTAGCCAAGGCCCGCCCCCAGATATCCCATTTGATGAGTGCTATTCACTCGTTCAGCGAAAAATTCAACAGTTTAAGTGGCAAATTGAGGACTTGCGTGAATTTTTGCGGCCCCGCTTCGAGGGGCGATCTTCTTTGCGCGAACTGAACGAGTATGAACTCGTCAAGTTGCTCTACTTTTTGCAAATTCATGGGGGAGTCTGCACTCAGTGCAAAGCATGATCGCCGCCATCAAAGCGGCTCTCGGTTTTGCTCACTGGCGCTCTCACGGCAAAACCACTGCTCGGCCTCCCGAATCAGGATTGGATCCCCTGATCGCAGATACTCCACCATCTTTTCTCGATAACTCTGGCGATCTTGTCGCGCTCTAGACTGCCAGTAAGCCTCTTTTTGCGATTTCGCCTGACGTTTTTGCTGCGCTTGTCGCGTTTTGAGGTCTAAAAATAGCTGTCGCCAGCCGACCACCCCATCCTCATTACGCACCTCCGATGCCGAAGCAGCCTCCTCAGGGTGCCTCAAACCCTTGCCCTGCAAAGGGTTACTATCATCGCCAGGTAATAAGCTTGTAGGGTGAGCAGCAGCGGCTGGCGTAGCCGTTGCCGCTGCTGCCGCCCCATTTAGAGGTTGGGGGGTCTGGGGGGTTTTCCACAGGTTCGGATGCCAAAGGGACTTGTACTTGTAGAGCGTGCTCCCACCAATGCCATACTCCAACAGTTTTTTGAACCGAACAGTTGTTGTTTGAGGAAGGTTACCACTATTAAATAAGTCCAACATCGCTGTTTGGATTTTATGTTGGGCCGTTTGCGATCGCTGTTCGTTCCAGGTCGTTTCAATAACTGCACTATCTTTAGCATTTTGCTTAGACTTGTATTTGCCTTGCGACGTGCCGTAGGGAAAATAGTGGCTGTTTTCAACACATCTAGCCCACTCAGCGGCTCGCTGGTGAATTTCATGCTGATGCCCACACCATTCACGATATCCCGACAAAGATTGAGCGGTAGTGACAATCACCTCTATCAAGGCATCCCCGCTTAGGGGCAAGCCTCCATGGATAACGTGATGAAAAACGTAAGCCCGCATTGTAATGCGGCCCAGCAGACGATTCGTTTGTCCTTTCCCTGTCCAACCGACGTCAATTTCAGCATTGAGATCATTGAGAAACTTATCCGCTCGTTTCGATACCCGATGGCGACAGCGACGCTGCTGCCGAAGTAGCTGGCCGATAATCCCTGAGTCAATTGAATTACGCTGTTGGCACCGCTGCCACTGTTGAACAAACGTTTCCTGATGACCGCTAATGGGTTCCAATTCAGCATTAAGCAAATAGGAGCCTGCTTGCAGGGGCAACCGATGGGCATTGAAGAGAGTCTGTGTGCCCTCAACCACGTAGAGCTTAGGATTAGGAAACACCTCCAATTGGCCGGGCTGGCACTTGAAACCCTGATTTTCTAGCAGGGTCGTGACCACGGCTGAAAGCTGCCAGGAGTTCTGAGGTGTCTCGAACGGAAAGTAAAGGTGCAGCCCTTGCGAATAGCTAGAGGTACAGACCATATAGCTGACAAGACCCAGAGGTTCTAAAGCATCGGCAATCCGCTTAATGGCTAACGGGTCTTGTTTTGGATGATATGCACTGCCAATATCGATATCTAGCAGACAATATTGAGTCTCGGTGCCAAACCGCACTCCATAGAGGTAAGCCCCTTGCTGAATGAGGCGATCGCTGAGGGGATAGCGGCTCTCAGTTTGCCATTGAGGGCGATCTCCAAGATCAGGATGAGCGGCATAAATAAAATCATAGCGATGCGGAAATAGAGTGAGAAAGGTTTCTTTCTCCTCTATGTAAGCGAAAGAGGTAGTGCCTGCCGCTAAAATGGCACACCTCCTAAGCCGTCATTGTGAACAAACCCAAGCTGCTCTAGTGAATCGAATCTAGAGTTGCTAAAATTGTTAAGCACGATAAAATCGTCCACATCTGTGGATTGTGTAATTAAGTAAAGGCCCTATGCGAACTTTGGACGGTGAGCTAGGGTCTTTGCTTTTGGTCTTTTGTGAGCCAGTTGCCTTGAGCAACCGCGTAAGAACTACCCTGATTGCTTAAGACAGATTTTGAACCATAGGCATCAGTTCATCTGTTTTGATAGGCAGAGGTTAGCACTGGAATATAAGGGATTCAACCACTTAAAATTCTTAATACGGCAAAATGATAGGCAAGAGATACGGCAAAATGATAGGCAATTCCCTACGCCAAATTGATAGGCGTAGACGCGCTATATACGGTAAAATGATAGGCAATTCCCTACGTCAAATTGATAGGCGTAGACGCGCTATATACGGCAAAATGATAGGCAATTCCCTACGCCAAATTGATAGGCAATTGGCCAAAACCTCTCGCCAGATACAAGTAAGCTGATGAGAGCATCCACTATATACGGTAAAATGATAGGCAATTCCCTACGCCAAACTGATAGGCATTGACGCGCTACATACGGCAAAATGATAGGCAACTCCCTACGCCAAATTGATAGGCATTGACGCGCTACATACGACAAAATGATAGGCAACTCCCTACGCCAAATTGATAGGCAATTCCCTAAAAAACGTACGCTAAATTGATAGGTGTTTTCTATTTTGAAAGAACGCCTTTATTATGAGGTTCATTAACCGAAGCTGTGGAAAGCATTTGTTATGGGCAACTCAAGCACGCAACTTGATTTATTCGCAGTTGATAGCCAACTTGTTCGACTCTTGCCTCGTGCAGGCGCTTCGTTTCGTAATCCTGATGTTAATTTGCCCGTTCTCCGTGCAGATGCAGGTGGTTATTATTTAGAGATGAGGGTCGATGCTGATCCAGAGGAAATGAGTGAAGTTGGTCTGACGCGCCGGATTCCCTTGGAAAATCTTTCTAGAGAAGCATGGCAAGAGCTTAAAAAGCAGTACGACAACATAGACTTAGAAGCCTACTTAAGCAAAGGTATTAAAGGCTTAGAAAAAATTGAGGATATGCGGGTTCGACGGTTGACAGCAACACTGCTTACCTTTCTAAATCCGCGACAAGTGGAATTAGTTCTTTATCTTTACAGAGCGGCCTCTGTTTGTGAGACTGGGCCAATAGCGAAATTTCGCTCGAATGATTTACTAGAAGTTATGGGCTATAGCCGCACTAAGGATGGTGGCTTTCATGCAAACATCAGATCCCAGCTTCATTGCGATCTAATGGCATTACACAGAACGGAGCTAGTTTACGCTGAAGAAACTGAGACTGCTAATGGCATCGTCGCTGAAGTCACGATCAAAAACATTCTGCGTATTCAAAAATTTAAAGTTGACAATGTACAGCGTGATTTTGATACAGACAAAGCAGCTGATTATACCTACGGGTCAGCAGATGAATACTTAGTGAATTTGGAGTTCTTCCAAACACCAACACCGGCTGGTGGTGATTATGTGCTTTTTGGCAATATTGACATGCAACAGCGAGTTGGAGGCAGCGCCAACAACAACTATGGAACAAAGCTACTTATATATTTAGCTAGTCGACTAAAATGGGATTCTCCGAAAGACGGCCAGTATCTAACAATATCGAAACGTCATTTGTTCAAGAATTTGGACTTATTTGGAAGTAATACTTCTCGGAACAGCACTATTTTCTGGCGAACGGTTGATGAATTGAAGGAGAAAGGCTTCTTGCTAAATGCTTGTGAGATACCGGGCAAAAGGAAGAACAGTGTATTGATAGAGTTTCAGCTCAATACCGATAAGATTCGACTTAGCAGTAATAGCCACAATACATAAAAATCTCTGCTCTATTCATGTTCTAGCCTTCGAGAAGGATGTTTACTCAACTACGTTTTCCTGATTCTCCGAAATTAATCATTTACGAAGAGCAAGCTTGACATACTCCCCCGTTTTCTAAACGGGGGAGTATGTCAAAGTTCCATATAGGGTTTCTTTAGCCGCCATTGCCACTTTTGTCGTTTTTGCTTCTCCTGAGTCAGATCATGAATTTGCCGATGCTGCTCAATTAGCTGTTGCTGCTGTGACTCCATCTGCGTCTGAATGACACTTTGGCAATAGTCTAGTTCTTCGCATTGCCCAAACCCTTGCCTCACCGCCTGGGCAGTATCGCCCTGCCTGATGATTTCTAATATCTCCTGTTCGGAATGTCCTGCGGAGATTGCGCCATTGGCGACTGTGCGATCTCGCTCTATCCCCGACTCCTGATTGGTCGATGGTTGGGCATAGTGCTCGTACAGCTCCCGCAGTTTCCGCTGGTACTCCTCATAGTCGGCCAGCTTCTGTTGGCACTCGGCAGAGCTCGCATTTGCCGTTTGCTGCAAGGTGCTGTCCTGGGCCGTGTCGTAATAAATTGAGTGATATTTCTGAAGACCTTCGAAGGAATAGGCGCGGCCCAATCGCCGTCCTGCAAAAGCAGAGCCGTCTATGCCGAAGCTGATACCCGTATAGCGATCGCCGCTGTGCCGGAGTTGAACGTCAATATCCTCGGCCTTGAGTCGTGTGACGAGCAGCGCCATCGTCGGTTTATCCGCTGTGGCTGCGTCAATCGCTGCCCACAACTTTTCCTTGGGCAACACCTCACCCGTTCGCGACTTTTGTCTTGACTCTCCAGTGGTGAGATTCTTGATGTGAATAGTCGGACGGTCGGGCATGGAAGCTAACCCAAATCGGTTCTCAAGCGATCGCTCAACCTTGCGGAGTCGCAACTTGCTGAAACTATCGTCAATCCATTCATTTGCCGTGTTGACCGTCGCCGCCACAATATGCCAGTGCTGCACCCCTCGCTTATGCTCTTGGTCGTGATGCTGCACTGCAAAGTAGGCACAACGCTCATGACCCATTTCTGCAAGCAATCGTCGAGTGACAGCCGCCATCTGTTTCCGAGTCAACTCTTCTCCCGGCGTGAGACTGACTGAGTAGTGAACCGCAATTTTCTCGACAGGTTTGCGCCTGGGAAGGGCTGCTTGCCACTCTAATTCTCGCGCTAGGTTTGCGGCTGTTTCGCCCACCATGTTAGAAGCCAAAATAGCCTCTCCGGGCAAGCGCTGCGTGGAAGGTTGTTTTTCAGCATCTAGCACGTAAGCACAGAGCGCCTGAGCATCACTTGACTTAGTAACTTTAATCCTCATCGGAAAGCGTATGGTTGGATTTCTTTTAGGCAGGAATTAACCTCTTAAGCTAATCTATCGCCTCCGACCGCATCATGGAGCTGCTGCAAAATCTCCTGAACCGAGATACTTGTTTCCATTTGTGTCTGTCGTTGCAACTGCTTCATTGCATCGCGCAAAGCTGATAGTTGGCAGGTCAGCTTTGCGGATGCTTGACCTTCTGATTCTTCAATTAAAACTGATAGCGCTTCATTCAACGTCAGCGCAAACGCATGAAGCTGATGAAGAACCTGGCTGCTTGTACCTGATTCTTGAAGAATTAGATCTCGCGCATGTTGACGGCCATTGCCTCCGCTTAAAGCATCCAAGGTTTGCTTTTCATCTGGCGTAAGTCGTATAACGACTCGCTCAGTTCGTTTTTGATCAGGCATAACCAAAAAAAACTCAAAAAATCGTCGATGGTAACAACTCAGAGACATCTACTCAATAAGGTGACTGTATCGACGTTCACCAATATCAAGATGACCCCAACGCTTTACGACCCAACTCAAAGCCAAATAACGTACTTGACCGAGATGCTAGGCGTGTCTATTCAAAACAGTACACTGAACCCCTCTCAGCAGCGACTAGATAATCTATTCCAAATTGCCACTGACTTACTTGACCAGTCAGAGAGAATAGCGCCCAGCAGTCAAACCCTGTTGGCAGTTCATCTAATTGCCTGCGCCGATGATCTCGACAAAGACCATCTTGCTCTCTTAGCTCTCCCCAGTCGCCTCAAAGCGATCGCTGTGGCACTGCCTGCCCAAGCGCCCTTGCTCGAAGTAGGCGAAGCGCTGAAGCAGATAGAAAGCTTTCCACTATCTAGCAATCCTGCGGCCTGGTTAACTGCGATCGCGCAACAGCTCTTGGCCGACCCCCCTTCCCTCCAGGCGCTTAAAGCTACTGGATTGTTCACAGCTTAAATACAAATGGTGCCACTCTGCCACAACTTGCTATCGCGAAAAGTTGATCTTTGGAGGTGCGAAAGCAGGAGCAGCACTGGGGGCGATGCAGAGAGCACTGACCGGAGCACCATTAGAGCGACAAAAAGGGCCAAAAGTAGTGCGCTAACTAACGTATCTGTAGAGCGTCAGTCAGTGCGACAACCGGAGCGAAAGCAGGGGCAGTATCAGGTGTGGTGTTAGGCGCAGCAAACGGTGTTGTATTTGGAGTGCTATCAAATGCGGACATTAGTGATAAATAAAAGGCGCAAATCGGTGCAGTGGAGAGTGCTCAGAACGGTGCCAAACATGAGGCGGAAATTAATGGTGCTCAAAGGGCAGTATCAGGGGCACTTGACGGGGCAGCGTATAGAGCCAGAAATGAAACCACATCAAATGGGGATGATGGTGCGAAAAATGGTGTTGCGTTTAGAGCGTCATCAAGTGTGAAAGTCGATCTCAAGAAAAGGGCGCTACCCAACGCGCAATTTAGCGCGTTGGAAAGTGATAAGAACCGGGCAAGGTTGAGAGCAATGGATAGTGCGTAGATCAGGGCGAAGTTAAGTGCGATGGCTGAGGCTGCTGTTTGGAGGAAATTGAAGTGACATCCGTTAAAGATGTATTCAATCAACAATTAGAAGAAGAGAAGCAGGCACAAGTTGAATCATTCTCCCCACGGACAGTAAGAGATTTTATTCGGATCTGTCTTCCATACATTCGCAAAGAAGTTAAAAAAAAGACCTCATGGGACATCATTGCTAAAGCGATTAAAGCAGTGGCGGAAGAAAGTTACGACGTAAAAATTCGCATTGCACCATCCACTGCAAAAAGAGCCTACTACGCACTGACTAGCAAGAAGAAAGGCAAACAATCAAAATCGCGATCGCGCTCCACCTCGACAACTTCCCAGCAATCCAAGCCTTCTGCTGAGGCCGCAGCACAAGTCCCATCTACAACATCAACACCAGAGCCAGCCCCAAGGCCGGAACCTGTAGCGCGATCGCCAGCGGCAGCAGAACCCAAATCGGAAGCCGCAAAGCCAACTGCTGTTGATAAATCGCCTGCAGCAGACCAGCAGGTGACATCAACCCAAGATCTGCACCCTAATCGCTTTCGTGACCGATTTAAGAAAGCCAAGAAGAGGAATCCCAAAACGACGACGGGATATGAAAACTGTAAATCTCTCTGAGGAATGCACTCATGGCTAACTCAACTCAACAAAAACGTGCCGTCATGCTGGTTCCCGGCAAAGGTGGCACAGGCAAAACATTGTTCGCCCGAATGCTCTACTACGCCCTGGTCGAGGCCGGAGTCGATGTCATTGGATTTGACTCAGATACCGAAAACCCAGAGCTGGCTAACTATCACTCCCAGAAAAAGTATCAAGTCTACAAGGGCAACCTGCTGGAAATTGAAGGCTCTCACAAACTGCTGGAGATGTTGGACAAGAAAAAGCCTGATGTGGCCCTCATTGACATGCCAGCGGCCAGCGGCCACCAGACCCGCGATCGCATGGAACACTTCAACCTCCTGGATCTAAGTGAAGACAAAGCAATGCCATATCGCTTCAGCTTTGTCTGCGTGTTGGATATTGGCCTGCCTGCGGTGCGCTCACTGCATGATGTGATGACTTTTTGTGGCGATCGCGCTGACTATGTGGCTATCCGCAATCAATTCTGGGAAGACGGCAGCAAGTCAGACGACAGTAGTTTTGCCATTTGGGAAGAGTCTGAGGCGTACAAATTGTTTGAATCGCTGAAAGGCATCGAGATTGCCATGCCTGCCTTAGACCGACTCACCTTTCAAGAGATGCACCCCAGCACTAACTTTTTCGATGCCGAGAAGCTACCAGTCGGCCACCGGCTCATCACTCAGTCATTCCTGCGGCGGGGGGTGGCTGAGTTAAATTTCGCAGCTCCTTACCTGGGCTTGTCTCCCAAGAATCTATCTGGTGTGCCCAAAGAGAGCGCAGGGGCAGCATGATGCAGAACATCAATGGTGATGGGCGCTCAGCTAAAGCGTCCGGTCAGAGCACCTCACCACCTCCATCTCAAGAAGACGATTCACTGATTCAGGCAGTGAGTGACGTAGCTCGCACCGTTGACCGACTGCAAATCAGTGTTGATCGACAAATCCGAGAACTGACGGAGCACGTCAACCGATGTGAGACTAATCATCAGGAGGATATGGGGCATTGGCGAACAGTAACGGAGGAGCTGAGCAATCTCCTCAAGGTCAAAGCACAGTCCACTCAAGAGGTGAGCAGCAGCTACATGCAACTCGCCGAACACTTAGCGAAGTTCGCCAGATACTTAACGATGTCCGAGATGACCTTGAGCAGGGTCGAGCAGCCGTTGCTCAATTTCTTGAAAGTAGCGCCCAGTTTGGGCGAAGGTTCAGCGACAACCGAAGCGAGCCCGTGGCAGACGCAGGAGGTCTTACAGGCCCTCTCCGAAGCCAAGGCGAACAACCAACAAATGCAGTCGGAGTTGAAGCAAACCCTGCGCCAGATGCAGCGGGGCGCGATCGCCAGCCACCCAAAAAAAGAAACTTCGATTTGGACTGATTTGGCAAACTGGAAAGCCGCCCTGGTCTGGTTTGGCATGGGCTCAGTCTTTGTCGCGGGGATGATGTATGTCGTCTTTCGCGGCAGTGGCTTCCAGCAAGCGATGCGGGCAATGCAACTACAGAGCGGGACCGTCGATGCGCGTTTGGAGCGGATTGAAATCTGGTTGGGCATTGAGGGTGTCAGCAACGAAGACCTTGAATTTGAAGATCGGCCCATGCCTGAAGAGTAGCTAGAGCTCTCAAAAAAATTGGAAGGCACGGCAGGAATTTTATTCCTGCCGTGTCTTAGTTTTGCAACATCAGGGGCCTTGCAAAAACCCCCGCATTGCACCACCAAAGTCAGAGCCTTGCAAACGCTCTAACGTTGGTGGATTGGGCAGACTACAGGATTTTGCAGCATCCTGTACTGTTCCCCTACGCTGCCGACCTCTGCAAAAGCCGGTGAGCGCAGTTCTATTTCATCAGGGCGCTAGCCCATGCCCTGCTACAAAGCTTTCAGAATTTCAGGGTGAGCGCTCAGGGCAGCTTTGATGTCAGCATTTAGCATGTGCTTGCCTTCGCCCCTGGCATTGCGCCAAGGGATGTCGAAATGCGTGGCGATCGCTCGCAGTTTCTTGGTCGTTTTGACGTTGCTCTCCAAGATGGCCTGGACAGCAGCAGGGATTTCAGGCTGAGCTAAGTCAGCATCAGCAACGGTCAGTTCTGCCACTGGCTCGACGACAGACTCAGAGACTGAAGTCGAGTCCCACTTGGCGTCACAGTAGGCGCGAAAATCGTAACCAGCGATGGCCGCGTAGAGTCCGGCCAGGACAATCAACCGGCAGGCTGACTGAGTCCATTGCTCAACGTCGGCGGCCCACTCCGCTTGGTAGCAGGCGCGAAACTGGCGGCCAGCTTTGATGCTGTATAAGCCAGCCAAGACGGCCAGCCAAAAGGTAACTTGGATGGCGATGCTGGTGATAGTCCAGGCGTCACGGTAAATGCGCCGAGCCTTCTTCGAGGTCAGTGCTTTGTAGGTAGCGATCGCGATTGGGGACAGCGTTTTGTAGGTTGCTGCTGCTGTCTCCACAATGGTTTGCCCTGCGATCGCGTAGGGCTTAGAAAGTGTTGCAAACATAGGTTCCTCCTTGTGAAGTGATGGTTGGCAATTTGTAGCGAGACAACCCCGGCAAGACTTGAAACGAAAACCTGAAATGAAGCCGAGGTTGCTACACCGCCATCGCGCTAGCGCTTCAGGAAAAAGCAACAATAGAGAGGTCGAGTCCATTACCCGAAATGACTGAACCCACTCGATTTGTCTTGAACGGCCAGGAGCCAGTACCGTGCGACAGCCTTGAGGACTGGCAACGGTTCATGGGGGACATCGCAGGCCGAACAGTGGCTCAGAATGTGGTCGGCAAGTTTCATATCACAACGACCTTTGAGGGTGCCAATCTCGGCAGTTCAACAGAGCCAAAGTTTTTCTTGACGGTTGTTGCGGAAAGTGAAGACCCACCTTTCTTGAGTGAAACCTGGGAGCGGGCGGAGACAACCCATCAGGCAGTGATGCGCTGTGCAAAAGGTCTCAGCAACCTGACCCCGGAAAAAATCGCTGCTGGTCACAGGTTTGTTGGTTTTGGGGTGCAATCTGACAGACTTTGGTTCGTAATGGAGTCTGAAGAGAGCGCGATCTCAGCCCTCCCAGAGTCAGCTACTAACTGGCATCGGGAGGGCCACACAATCGTTTTTACGCCACCTGTCAGGAATCAGCAACAACCGTGACGCATAGATTATCTCTGAGCGCGAACAAGGTTTCGGTTGCCTGATTAACTCGCCGGGTATACTGTCTTGCCAATTCCTCATTGTCGAAACAAACCTGGAATTCGCCTTCTGTGGAATAGGTAACAAGGCCGTTGTACTCCTGAGCCAATTCAAGGGCTTCGGTAAGTTCATCAGCGCTGGATGCTTCGACTTCTTCGGCATCAGGGACTTCCTGCATTGTTGGGGAAAGGTCGCAGCCATCGAAGCCGACAAGCCCGACTCCCAGTAACAATAGGACTGCTAGGGAGATGATTCTTCTGAACATAATGACAACTACCTTGTGAAACAACACAGCGGAGTGCTGCATTGCTACATCGCGGTAGCGTTCAAAAAAGCAGCGATCGCCATCTCAAAGGACGGCGATCGCTTCAGGCCAAATTCACAGTTCTCCAATGAGGTGGAACGTTGATACTTCTTTATGTTGTTCCATGAAAGCTACGATTGAGCTAATCATGGCAACAAACAACTCATTTTTGGGGCGACGAAGCAGACGCAACCACGGGATAAAGAATTGGTCACTATCTAAGTAATTTTGCAGCAACAAAATATCGCTTCGATTTAATTCCAGTTGATCGTAGTGATCGTCTATCGGGCTCCATGCCCCAATTCCGAGTAGAGAGGATATTCGATACATCTCTGAGGCTTGAACCCCAAATTTATACTGGTAGACCAGTTCGGGGTCTCTTCCGGAGAGCCTGCAAGTGATTTGTCTGCCCATCGTTTTTTTCTGTAAGTTCAAATCCCCCCTGTGCCAACAGGCATAAGCTACGCCAAATGTAGTTTCGTTAGCCAGGGCAGGCTGCTCGAAACTGTTAGGGAACAAAACAAGGCTAATATACCCTAAGTCATTCCCTAACAGTTTCGGCAAATCAGTAGGCCATCTCTGCTGATGCCCTGCGTGTTTGTCGTGGCTGGGGCGTTGGCTGCTGTGGCTGCTGCGCCGTCGCCAGCGTTTGTTTGCCCGCCGCGATCGCTGCTTGCATCTGTTGGCGATCGCGCTGGTTAATCATCAGTGCAGGGCTGCGGTAGTCCAAGGGGGGCTTTTCGCTGCTGCCTGTTTCCTGAGTGTAGAGGGCATTGAGTTGCTTGCCCTTTTCAATGATTTCAGCGGTTAAGGGTTCGTTGCCACGAGCGATCGCCACCGCGCACCACTGCCTGAGTTCTTCGCGGGAGGGGGAATAGCCCTCATCAGCGCTGGGCTGAGCCTGGTCGGGTTGCTTCAGCTCGGTGGGATTGCCTTGGTCAGCGCTGGCCGCAGGAGATGCCTGATAGTCCCCTTGCGGCTCTGCGGCCACGGGCGTCACTTCACGGTCGCGGTTACGGTACTGCGTCAAATAGTCCACGCTCTCTGGTGCATCCATGCCGTTATCCACCAGGGCCGCTTGATATGCCGTTGCCTGTTGCAGCAGCCGTGGGTCAGGTTCACCAGTGCCGACGATTTCTTTTAACTGGATGCAGTCGTCTTGCCTACTTTGCTTCGGGGTCACTCGCGCGGTCCATTCACTCTCCTGCTGAGCCAGCTTGAGATAGCGCTTATCGACTCCAACGCTCATCATGAGTTCTGGATCAGCCTGGTCGGGCCGCACGGGAGCATCGAGGCGCATTGCATGGGTGCCGTGCTGCGTCGAGTGCAATGCCCATAGTTCTTCAGGATGTTGCTGGCTGCGTTCCTTGAACTGCGGGAGTACTTCCTCGAAGGGGCGATCAATGTCGAGCACCATCAGGTCAGGGAATCGGGCAAAACTGTGATCTTGGTTTGTGAACTGAGTCGAGCTAACCTCAAGTTGACTCGCGCTGCTGGATGAGGCCATGAAACTGCCGTCCGGCTCAAACGTTGCCAGGGTATCTGCATCGGGCACAGACATTAAATCAAGACGCTCGTTGAGCATGTCCCTCATCGGCTGGTCAACAAACTGAAAGCCCCCAACTGGCTCTCCCTCATATTTGAACTGAATTGGTAGCGGCGCGACATCTCGCTCAAAGTCTTCTAATGCCAATTTATTGGGAAAGTCAATGGTAGCGATCGCTTGCACCACATTTGCTTGAGTTAAAAGCTCAGTGCGATGGGGTAAGCCTCGCTCCTCCGCTGCTTGAACGATCGCCAGTACCTCTGGATCGTCTGTCTGATAATCCCTCACGTCGTCGTTATTGACGAAGCGGTATAGGGAACGGTTAGCGTCGGTTGGCAGTATCGCGGTTTCGGCCTGGGCGACCTGCGGTTCTGGCTCTGGAGCCAGGTCGAGCACTTGCATCGTAGCCGTCTTACCGGACTCAGCAATCTCGATATGCGCCTTGACTGTAGTGCCAATGGGCAGGTGCATCGAGCGAGCCGAAAGCGCCCCAAGCTGTTTTTCCTCACCCTCTGCCGTGACGATCGCTACCGATGGTGGGGTGCGCGTTTCACCATTCCGCTCGTAGCTGAACTCACTGAAACGGGCGGTGTATTCGCCGGGCGGGATCTGCCCTGCTTCATTGCTGTCGTACTGAATACCTGTCAGCGTAATTTCGGGGACAGACTCCAGGCGATCGACAATTTCAGGAGTAAATTTTTTCAGGGCCAGCCCCATGCCGTCACTTTCCCGCCACAGCTCTGAAAGATAAGCCTCGCGTTCCACTTTGGGAATCTCAGCGATCGCGGTATCAACCTCACGGGTGGCCCGCTCCATCATTTCGTCGAGGTCATTTTGTCGGGCAAAGGGGGCCTGAATCTGAGCGCTCGGCTGCTTGATGACAAGGGTGCGCTTCGGCAGGCTTTGCAGGCGCTCGGTTAAATTGTGCTCACTGACGGACTCTGGCGCAACGGGGCCGAGAGTCGTGGTCGTGCGCTCACCGTTGCGGGCAGTGTAGGTCAAATCAGCCACCCACTGCTGTGACTTGCTCTGTTCGTTGCGCCTGACAGAGACTTCCCAATCTGGCTGGGGGCCGTTGGCCCTCCAGATGGGCAGGTCTCCATGTTCGTCTTGCAGCTTCTGAATGACGAGGCTTCTGCCACTGGGAGAGGTGAGCCGTAGAGTCGGCTGCTCGTCTTCCGGGCGCTTCTCCCGCAATCGGTCTTTGGCGGCCTGATAATTAGCGATGCGCTCATTGTAGGTGCGGGCGATCGCTAGGGCCTTCTCTTCCTGCTCCGGTGTGGCCGTCTTAGGAAACAAATCGCGAAACGCCTCGTTCCGCAGCTCTGGCAGGTCAACATCTTTGTAGACGGCATTGACCGCCTCAACATTCCACCCAATCGGCTCTTGAGTGTTGGTGGGCATCGACCGACCATTGGTGTAGGCATTCGGGTCTTTCTGGTTTTGCCGGAGTTCGTGGTCTTTATAGGCCAGCCCTCGGATGAAACCGTGAAGGTCGTCGTCGATGCCTCTGGAGCTTTTGGCAGTATCGACAGCGGTTTGCAGGTTCACCGCATTGGGGCCGTCAACGGCATCGGAGAAGATCTTGGCAGCGTCTTGAAGTTTGCGCTGAATAAACTGTTGGCGTTGTGGAGGAGGAAATGAAGATAGTTTCCTAGAAGCGTTTACTATCTGCTCCATTCGTTCCCGAAATTGATAGGCCGGAAACCCCTGTACCTCCAACTGATAGTCACTGGGGATGTTCAGTTTTCCTTCGTCGGCCTGCTGTAGCTGCTTCGAGAATGACCTAGCAACCTGTCTGAGTAGTCCCTCCTGCTGCTCTTGAGGGGCGTATTGCATCTCCAGGGCAAAGCTCTGTAGGGTCATGCCAGCATTGGCAACTTTCCCCGTGGGATTATCGGTGGTGATTCCCCATGCCCGCCAAGTGGCTGAGGAATGGGATTCATTTGGATGCCAAGGGTGCTTAATTTTTTTCTGCTTGGCAACTTCAGGGGGTTTTTGATCCGGTGCGGTGCGATCAATAAACTCTTTGACCGCTACCGGGTATTCAGCGCGGGCAATGCGGCTTTCTCGACCCTGATCCATCTGCTCAATGAGTTGCCCGATCGCTGCCCGTCCTGCCTCGTACTGCTGCGCTGGGGGCAGGCTTTCGGCATCTGCTAACTGCTGCCGGAGCTGCTGCGGCAGGTCGGGTACGGTTGCCTCATAGCCGACAAAGTAGCCATTGGCATCTCGATCAAAGTCAGTGATGGCGATGTTCTTGGCTGTCCAGGGACTGAGGTAAGCGACTCCGTTTTTGGAAAATGCCTCTCTGTCCTGGGCTCTCAAGTCTTCGGTGTTATTGATGGCGATTGCTGCTGCCCCGACGTTCGGAAAGGGAGAACGGTAGTAGGCCACGATCGCTCCGTGGGGCAAGTCTTTATTGCACACCTCCCACGGTTTCATTTGCGAGTGGTGCTGGGCCATCGCCGAGGGCACCGAAATGCCGCGCACAGCACTCTCTTGCCATTCGCCCTTGATGTCCCGTTCGAGGGCTTTATTGACCTTGCTGAACCCGGTGAGCTGCCCGTATTTATCGGCTTTGATAGTTTCGTATAACCATTCAGATTTAGCTTTGGGGGCATCCTCGCCCATCTCATCAGGGGCTTGGGGGCGTTCCTGCTGCCGGTCTTTCCGCTCGACATAGCGCTGCTGGAGCTGAACCGGATCACCTGCGACCGCTGCTAGCTCTTCAACTTGAGCCTTGATGCGGGGATTAAACTCATGCAGCGTCGCCTCTGGGATGCAGCCTTTGACCTGTGGCCCCACTGCCTGTTGGCCATACTGTCCATCAGATTTGCGGTTGACCCAGAGCTGTGAAACCTCCTGAAGTCCTGGAGTCGATAAGCGCCCATCATCGCCTTTGATATCGTTCGTCGAGATGATGGCATCAACGCCCAGGCGATCGCACCAGCGACTAGCGCCCATCGTGCCTTTCATTAACCCCGGCAGGTCAGGGGTGGCCGCCCGAAACTGCGATACCGTGCGTCCGGCCAGCCCATTGATTTGTCTCTCAGCAGCAGCGGTGGCCGCATCGACTTGCTCCAGGTCTTGACCAATGGCGGTGATGTCTGGGTCTACGCCAGCTTTCTCGAAAGCTTTGGCAGTAATGGCATCGCGCTCCGCATCGGTGATGAGGTCTTTCATGATGCGATGAGGCACCAGCATCGTGCCGTCGCCCATCTTGTCGTACAGGCTTTCAATCTCAGCCTGGGGGATCGGTTGGCCGCGCTTATCGAGTAGCTGGCCGTCACCGTGCGATCGCTGTTCGTCATCGATCACCAGGATGCGGGCCTGCGGCATGGCGGCTGAAGCTATCCCATCAGAGGCGACCAGACTGCCGTAGGCCACAAAGTTGTGGGGAGAGTTGCGATCGCCCGCGTAAATCGGTTCAATGCCTCGCTCAGCATCGCCCTCAGTCATCAGTCGGGCGGTGTCTGGGTCGGTAAAGTACCCAGACCTACCGTTGGTGAAGACCAAGACCTTACCTTCATCTTCGAGTCGCTGGCGATCAGCCTCATTCACGCCATCGTAAAATTTGCCCGTGAAGAACTCGGCTTCGATGCCGTGCGTCTTTAGCCAGTGCTCCAGATAAGAGTTCTCAACCTCCTTGAACTGGCGCTTTTGGGTGCCGCCGATCGGTTCGTGGAGGTCTTGGCCTGTTTTTACGTCAATTTGTCCAATCTGAAAGCTAACCATCTTTTTGGAGAGGTATTTATATGTCTACTCGTGGCCGCTGGTTTCTAGCCATTCGTCGGTGGTATGTATTTGAACGCTGGTGGCCGTTTGTGGCCGTTGGCTTCTAGCCATTTCTGTTCTTGCTGAAATTCAGCCCAGGCTTCTTCTGCTGTAAGCGTTATTGGCGAAAGGTCAATCTCTTCATCCTCCTCATCGCTATCTCGCAAAGGAGGCTCATCGTCATCGAGCACCCCCGCTTCGATTAGCTCGCTAATATCAGCCCCTCCAGACAGCAGGGATTCAACATCTTCATCGCTGCTGGCAAGCTCGGCTCGGTGCATATCGCGGTCAGAAAGGTTGTCTGATGCAGTCATGATCTGTCTCCTAAATTGCTTGACTCCATTGTTAAACCAACTTTTCAGTTTTGCCTGGAAGCCCAGGCTGCACAAAAAAGAATCCCCACCCTCAACCGAGGCTGAGAATGGGGGGCAGAGCCTAGAACTCTTCGTCTTCGTAACCATCGTTGTCGTCGTTAGCCTGGTCGCCCGCCTTGGGCGTCAGGTTGTCAACGCGCAGCGCCTTGACCATAAGGCGGGAGCGGTTCTCACCCGTCGCCTGGTCAGTCCAGCGGGCCTCTGTCAGAGAACCCATGACCGCCACATGCGATCCTTGGCGCAAGTAGTTTGCAACGTATTCCGCCGACTTTCCCCACACCTCTACCGGAATGCGATGCGTGGACTCCTGACGCTCGCCGTTCTTCATGTACCGCTCATTCAGGTACACGAGCATTCGGGAGGTGCAAGCACCGGACTCGAAGTATTTAACTTCAGGGTCGCCGCCAAGGTGGCCAATAATCATTACGTTGTTCATCGTGATCGTTTCCTTGAAATTCAGCTTTCAGTTCTGCCAGGCGTTAGCCGTCTCTCTTTGTGGTTGCGTTTGTTATGTGACCCAAAACTTCAAGCCGATCGCGTAACTCCATTGCAGAAATCACCCTAGCGGGCAGATGTCTATAAGTTGTTACCGTTGAAGATTTCCTGAGTTTTTTTGTAATAAATCTGACCTTCGACAGACTCCTCATACCTAGTCGCTAACGCGATGCGGGGACGCGGTGAAACCGTTTAACCCCTACGAGGAAAGAAACATGGCTCGACGAAATCAACGAACATCGACCCAGGACAAAATCGCTGTGGCTAGAGCAAAGAAAGCCACAGCATTCCGCAAAAAGGCAACCAGCTTAGAGGCCAAAGCGGGGGACAAACTCCGCGATCGCGATATGGGCACCCATCGCAAATTGGCTCAGGCCCTTACCGCCCGTAGAGAAGGGCATCGAATGGTGCAACTGAAAACGGCACTCTCCTATCTGGCTGATGGCCTTGAGGCCGATGCTTTGGACTATCCCTTATCAGCGCTGAGCAAAGTTGCTCAGGTGGAATACGCCGTGAGCGTTGCCGCCCGGTACGGTCTTGATGAGGCCGCGATCGCGCAGCGAGACATGAACGGTCGTTCGCTCTGGGATGTCCAAGGCATTGCGGCTGAATGCCGCCAACCCGAATCAAGTATCGGGATGCTGTACGGAGAGTTGGGCCTGAGTGCCCCGACTGAGATGGTGGCGCTGATTCATCGGCTCCACGACATCATCGAAGGTTCCGGCTGCATTGCTTGGGAGGCTGAGGAACTGCTGCGGCTGCGGGCAGAAGTCCGGTTAAAGAAAATTCCCGGCTTCATTCCCACTCCACCGGCTTTGGTGGACGAGCTGCTGCACTACCTGAACCTACAGGTAGGCGATCGCCTGCTCGAACCCGCTGCGGGTGATGGCGTGATTCTGGAACGGGTGCGAGAGTTCTTTCCTGACATGCCGCTGCACTGCTGCGAGATCAACCTGGATTTGAACCGCATCCTCCAATTAGCTGGCTTCGAGCCAGAATGCCGCGATTATTTCGACTGGGAACCCAGCGAGGGCCAGCGACCGAATAAGATTGCGGCTAATCCCCCATTCGAGGGCCTGGAAGATGCGGACTTCGTTTATCGCATGTGGGAACATCTAGCCCCCGGTGGCCGCCTTGCCACCATCACCAGCAACTCATGGTCGTTCTCTTCTCGGAAGAAGGCGAATGAGTTTCGGGAATGGATGGGCCAAGTGCCACAAATCATCGTGGACAAGGAGAACTCCCGTGATGCCTTCAAGCCCAGCGGCTGCAACATCCTGACGCGATTGCTTGTGCTACAAAAGCCTCAGTAGACCCGTGATGTTTAGCTCTGGAGGGGAAAACCTCTCCAGGGCTAAATTTCTTTCCAGAGATGGGTTGTGCTCCTCATGGATGTATTTTTCCCATGCGAGACGATGAGATGGTCGAGAATCGGGATGCCCATCACCTTGGAAGCAGCCAGTAGCTGCTCGGTCAGCTTAATGTCGTCTTTGCTGGCGCGAGTATCCGATGAGGGATGGTTGTGGGCCACAATCAGGCGCGTGGCTCCCGCCCGCATCGCCACCGCAAATACCTCTCTGGGATGCACCAAAGTCTCAGTCGAAGTGCCTGATGAAATCATCTCGCAAGATAGCAGGCGATGCTTGATATTCAGGCAGGCGATCGCGAATTTCTCGACGGGTTCCCAGGCGATGCAGTTAAAAACTGCTGCCGCTGCCTCTGGAGTATCGACAACCTCTCCGGGCTGAGTTTCTTCGACATAGAGTTGTCGTCCCAGCTCCAGGGCTGCTTGCAATTTCTCCAAACGCCTTTGGGTCAACCGTGGCAAGCTGCCAGAGTGAATCGCCACCCGCAGGCGATCGCGCAAATTTTGCGGCGAGACGGTCACAGCCTCTCCTGCGAGGTCGGCGAGAATGGCTGCGCCCAAGTCATGCCCCAGCAGGGTATCGATCAGGGCTGATAAGTTTGCGGTTTGTGCCGGTCGGTAGGGGCCAGCACAGTCTTTTGCATACATGGCTGTATTCCAATTAAGGTCAGCCCCTCGCGGCGATAGCAAAAAGAAGGCTGGCATCCTTTCGGAGACCAGCAGGGAGGTCTGATATTCAGAACTCGTCGGCAGCGCGGGAATGCTCAAGCGTATCCACGTAGCCAAACGCGAAATGCCGTGTCGGTTTGTGATGGATCAGCTTTCCAGATTCGTCTTTGGGAAGCTCCTTGAGCTTGGTACAGTAGCCCGCCAAATAAGCATCATTGGCATACTGAGGCAGGGTGCCAAAGGCCGCATCGGTTGCGCCCAACGACCTCCATTCACACTGGGCTGCTTCATTAGCCTCGATGCGTTCTTGATCTATTTCGCAGTCGCAATACATGCCGAACTCCTAGTTAAAAGCAGTTCGGCGCGGCGATAGCAGCTAGGCGATCGCTGCAAAATGTTAGGGAATGACACAAGGGTAATTTACCCGAAAACATTCCCTAACACTATCCTGAGTTCACCCCCCTCGGACGGCCCCACACGAACCGCAGCAGAGGGCAACAGCGGTTATCGTCCACCGCATCTGGGGTGAGCCAAACCTCATTGTTTCGCACCACCAGATATTTGCAGCGAATGATGCAGTTCTCAGTGCCTCGCTCCAGAAAGCGATCGCTCAAGAATGGGTTATACGTGAGGTCGATGGGAGCATAGATAATGGGGTCTCCAACTCCAATCAATGTCCCCTGGCCCCAGGCGTGAACGGTTCGCCGCTGCTGGGTGAGTAAGCTGAAACTCACCTACTTTGCGTATTTTGGTGCTGGAACTCCTCTGTTTGCGGGATTCAAGCATGCAATTTGAATGTTAATCAGCTTATTCGCTGGCGAGTTGACTCGACCACGCGAAACCCGACCTCCTAAATCAAAAGTCTATCTTCACCTCCTCTTTATCTCGAAGTGCTGTAATTGTACGCGGCATTTAAGTGATTGCCGCAAATTTGCCGCATTACTGATACATAGAGTTCGGCTACACGTAAATAGCCGCTGCGAGAGCCCCCGCCCCCTTATGTCCCAAAGTTGCTCTCATCCCCCACCGCCCCAAGATTGACCGATAAGATCATGCTTAGCACGTTGCTCCCGCCTCCGAGCGGTGTTGCTGCCAGAGTGCAATCGTGTGAATGTAACTAACCCGATTAGGGGCAGGAAAATCAGGATGCGAAGACCTTATAAAATCGTCGCAATTGTAATAGCGTTGATCGCGGCAGCAGGCTTTTATCGCTATCGCTGGGGCGTTTTAGGGGGGGTGGGCATTGGCCCGCCGCAGAGTGCCTGTGAAAGTGTGGAAGCTTTGGAAACCTACCTAGATACGGGAGGAGAACCGTCGGCATATCTGTGGCGAACACCGCTCATTATGTGTGCAGCAGAAGCTGGCAATAAGGAAGTAGTAGCTGAACTAATTGAGGTTGGCGCTGATGTTAATGCTCAAAAAACATCGCCAAAGATAATACCAGGATATTCTAGTGAGACAGGCTTGACTGCGTTGCACGTAGCCGCCAGAGACAATCGTCTAGAGATGGTGGATTTATTGCTTGACAATGGAGCCAATGCTAATCTGAGCGGCCCTGCGAATGAGTCACCACTCAATTTAGCCATATCTTTCGGTAAGTCTGAAAGCTTGCGAATCTTTCTTGATTCAGAGACGGATAATTACAAGTTTGATTCTGGCAGCCTTTCAAGCGCAGCCCGTCAAGGCCATTTAGAAATTTTTGAAATTTTGATAGGGCAAGGATTTGAACTTGAGAACGAATACAAAAATTCATTACGAAGCGCTATTAGGAGCAACGAACTAAATGTTGTAAAGTTTTTGGTTGCTAATGATATAGAGATATCCAGCAGTCTTCATTTTGCTATCCAAAGCAAGAGTCTCGAAATGTTGGAGTTCTTAATCAGTACTGGAAGCGACGTCAATGAAATAAGCACGGAGGGCGATGCCCCCCTGCATCTCACTGTGGCTAGAGAACTGACCGAAGCGACGAAGATATTAGTTGATAACGGAGCCGATATCAATCTTGAGAATGCTGAAGACAAGACGCCACTAGATTTAGCCATTGCTCAAGGCGATCAAGAAATAGAAGAATTTTTGAGATCGCGAGGGGGCGTAGGTCACGGCAATCGGCACGTTTTCGACGGCCTCTAACTGCTCGTTGTCGAACCCCTCAACGAAACCGTTGGGGTTGGGGTCTGCGGCGACGCCTTTGGGCAGGTCGGCAAATCGCACTTGCGAACTCACCTTGCCGCCCATCATCACCATTGCCAGTCGCCCATAGGCAAAGTGGCGAAGGTTGACCACCCGCACCAGCTGCCCGATTCTGAATCCAGTATGCTTAGGCATTAAAAAATCCTCATTCAGCAGGGCTCCCTGGCGATAGCGGCTGAATGATGGCGTCGGTTATTGCTCTAAGCTTTCGATCTGATCACTGCCGCATTCTTCGCAGACAGTTTCCTCGCTGGTATTCCAGGTGTAGCCGCAGTCGAGGCATCGCACAGGGCCACTAAGGGGCTGTGCTTCTTCTTCCTGTCGCTCATCCTCGTCTTCCTCTTCAGGCTCATCGTCCCAATGAGGCGGGTAGGCGAGCTTCCAGGCGTCATATCCGGGTAGGGACATTTAAAGAACCTCATTCAGCATGGCTACCCGGCGATAGCGGCTGAATGAGGAAATGCTTATTTCATGAATAGCTCGAAGGACATGATGGTGGTTGCATCCGAGTCAATGCCAGCCGCAATGTCGCCAGCATCGACCATATCGGCTGCGCGAACCAGCACCGTGCCCTTAACGGTCGTGGCATGTTTGTGGGAAATCACAACAAAATATTTCATTGTTCAGCCTCCTCCAAGAGAAACTGATAGAGTCGATCAGCCCCTTCCGCACGAGTTAGCCCTTGGTTAAAGTGAGCGCTGTAGTCCCACTCCATTCGGCTAGCCTCATCAATAGCGCTATCGCCTATGCACTTCGCGACAATCTCATCGACCTGGGCGCACCATTCGTCAAACTCATCATCACCAGCTTGAGAGATGGCATTCTCCAGGATTGAGAGAAATGGCGCGAGGGGTAATTCTCGTCTGTGAGCACGGATGAGATCTCGTGCTGCTTCGATCACCTGGTAATCGCTATCCATCGCAGGATTCCTTTACGAACGTCCCAGCCGCAAAGCGATAGCCAAAAAACGCCCTACCACTGCTGACAGGTCACTACATCTAAGAGATCCGACTGTGCGGCATCGATGCCCGTGAGAAAGACCAGCAGTTTGGTATCGAGTCCCGTGACCACCTACGATCGCTAATCGATCGGTGTGGTCTAACCCCAATGCCCTTAAACCTTGGGACTATAGGCAGAAACAATGATGGGGCATGGCTAAAATTCCCGACTGCGATCGCTGTCATCTCGATGCTCACAGTCCCTATCTGGTTTGCAGTGTCCATCCCACCGGGCCAGAGGGCGATAGTTGTGCTGACTTTGAGGCCGTGGACGTGAGACAGCCCATCGGCGGTGGTTATTATGACGGTGACTGGATACCGCAGCTGTTTCCAGTCACCCAGCCCGAGCAACAGCAAACGTTATTAGATGAGCACCCCCTGTTTACGGGGCGGTGTCCTGAGTGTGAGATGCTCATCCCTGCTAATCCGCCCCGGCACGAGTGGCACTGTGGTCACTGTGGTTGGCGACTTCAGGACTGAGACATAATAAGCGTCTTAACCTGCCTCTACAGTTGGTTTAGGCGGCGGCTCATCTTCTCCACTGATTCGGGTTCGGTCTTGACCAGGTAGGCCGCAATCGCCCCCCTCACCGTAATTTCTCCACCTTCCAAGCACTCTCAACTCCAGCCTTCCCAACTTTCACAAACCTAAATCCATAACGCTCTAGCTCCGAACCGTTCAATGTTTTCAGTCCTAGCAGTTGCGCTAACTCACCAGTGGGGAGTTGCCATCCATTCGCGGCGATTTCCTCCAGTTGTCGATACCGAACCAGTGGGTCAGGTGGGGGCTGATTGGCCGCGATCAAACTGGCCAGCAAAGCTAACTCTGAGGGGATTGAACCAGTCGGAATAATGTTACTGTCCTGTGTCCTGTCTGACTGTCCTATAGGATTCATCGGACGAGTTTCAGGAGGAATATTGAGCACCATATCTGCAGCATCAGCAACAGTCTCTCCTTGCTGGCTGATGAGGACGTGTAGAGAGTCCATCAACTCTAGCAGTTGCCCACCCACATAGGCTTTCTTACCTCGCTTCTCAGGAACGAGAGTTGGGTCACGCTGCTTGAGCGCATCCAGGCGTGAGTAAACTTGCGATCGCGCCACATTGTAGCGATCTGGTAGTTCGGCAACAGGCAGTCCAATGTCAGTCATAACTCCCTCCAGCACACATCCAAAGGATACTCCTGACCTGTCTCTTGACCTGTCCTCTGTTTTGTACTGTCTTGTGTCCTGCTGATTGTGACCTGTCTTGTTTTATTTTCTTCCTCGACCTGTCTGATGTCCTGTACTGCCCTGGCCTCATTGAAAAACGAAGGTTTCCCCGTCTTTAGGAATGACTTATGAATGAGTCCTGTAGCTGTCTTGCTCTGTTCGATTGTGAAACTGTCCTGTCTTCATTCCTGCGCATGTCCTATAATTTGTCCTGTGCAGTTCTCGCGCACTCTCCGCACATTCCACCGCACAAGAGAGCGCACGAAACCGCACACCGTAAACCCTTGAAAACAAGGACTTTGGACAATTATGATCATACCTGAGCACGATTTCAATACGGTTGAGAGTGCAGAACCCGCACAGGACGCGCACATTGCTGCACAGTTGCCGCACGAAGTTATTGATGCGGAATTGGTTGAGGATTCTGGCATTGGTCATCCGGCTCCATATACCTCGACTGAGCTGGCGACTGAGTTAGAGATCGCAGAATCGACCCTCAGAACCCGATGGTTGCCGTGGATTCAGAAGGTGGCCCCGGTCGAACTGCTGGTAGATGATTCCGGTTATAGCGAGCTGGCGCGATCGCTGTTCCGGGAGTTTTCCCAATTGTCTACAAAGAAAGCGGAGCGAGAACGCTGGGTCAGTGAAGCTAAACAACGCTACAGCCGGGAGTTCATGCCCGGTGGCGTGACGTCGGAAGGCGTGTCTGAGGAGTTGGGTGGTGCCCTCGCCTTACTCCGCGACCAGGGCAGCAAGTTACAGACTGCCGCCGATGAACAATTAGCCGAACTGCAAGC